>NZ_JAJRBM010000038.1 GCF_028679455.1 Methanospirillum sp.
AATCAGGAAAAGGTAAGAGATATATTGACCTTAAAAACAAACCGGTTTTACCACTCTTAGCACTCTTTCTTAAACATTCACATAAAATATAAATACAGAATACCGCGATATATATAGGTTGCTTAATCGATCTCCGGTGGGGGGATATATTTTTTCAGGTGGTGCATGTGGTTCGTGCGATTGGTCGGGTAAAATGTAGTTCAGGGAGCCATATGCTCATTGTTGAGTGTGATGCTGCCAAACTGCCGCGTCTGTACAGCCATGTTCTGGACAAACGCTGGAAGCCGGTAGGCAAACTTGTAGACATATTCGGAAATATCGCATCCCCGTACGCAGCTGTGGTCTGCACTATACAGGACCGAGAGAAGCTGATCGGTGAGAAAGTGTTCATCAAATAATCAGGAGAGAAGAGATGTCAGAAGAGATAGAGAAACTTCGAACCCTTCAGAAAGAGCGTGAGGCACTGAAGAACCGGCTTGTCGGAAAGGTCGCCGAGAAGCAGAAGCGAGTAGAGAACCAGACCGAGACACAGTGCCCGGAATGTGGAAGCAGGCAACTGGTTCATGATTATGAGCGTGCCGAACTGGTCTGCCAGCAATGTGGTTTAGTCCTGGATGCCGAGTTCATCGATCGTGGTCCAGAGTGGCGTGCATTCGATCATGATCAGCGGATGAAACGTTCCCGTGTGGGAGCTCCCATGACCTTCACGATCCATGATAAAGGTCTCTCGACCATGATCGACTGGCGTAACCGTGATAGTTATGGTCGTGCAATTTCATCCAAAAATAGGGCACAGTTATACCGCCTTCGGAAATGGCAGCGGAGAATCAGGGTCAGTAATGCCACCGAGCGAAACCTGGCATTCGCACTCTCCGAACTGGACCGGATGGCATCAGCTCTTGGTCTTCCACGAAATGTTCGTGAAACCGCTGCAGTTGTCTATCGTGATGCTGTAGACAAGAATCTGATCAGGGGAAGAAGTATCGAAGGTGTGGCAGCTGCAGCTTTATATGCAGCCTGCAGACAGTGCAGCGTGCCACGAACCCTTGATGAGATCGCAGAAGTGTCACGGGTTTCACGCAAAGAGATCGGAAGAACATACCGGTTCATTTCACGTGAACTCGGGCTCAAACTCCTCCCGACCTCTCCAATCGATTATGTCCCACGATTCTGTTCCGGACTCCAGTTAAAAGGAGAAGTGCAGAGCAGGGCAGTAGAGATTTTAAGGCAGGCAGGAGAGCGTGAACTCACCTCCGGGCGCGGACCAACCGGTGTGGCAGCCGCAGCGATTTATATCTCTTCAATCCTCGGAGGAGAACGCCGGACGCAACGTGAAGTTGCTGAAGTCGCTGGCGTGACCGAGGTTACCATCAGAAACCGGTATAAGGAACTGGCAGAAAAGTTAGATATCGAGATCATCCTCTGAATCTCTTTTTTCGTGGGCTCGTAGATCAGGGGTAGATCGCTACGTTCGCAACGTAGAGGCCGCGGGTTCAAATCCCGCCGGGTCCATAAAAACGTAAACCTGAATGTCCTGTTATTTTGATAACAGACAGACAGGATCAATAACCGACCGCATGATTACGGGCACTTTTATTCCTGCTTCTCCGGGAACTCCCATCAGGCTGTAATAGAGATTCCAGGTTCCTGATTTTGATATATGGATCTCGGGATCAAGTATCCATACTCCTTTCTGCTCACTCTCAATAACAGGACCCTGTCCATCAGGTGAGAATGTAATCCCGTCAGAAGAGGTGGCAAACATCAACCGCTGTCCTTTCGCTCCGGCAGAGAGATCCACATAAAAGAGTCCGTACGTTTCGTTCGCGAACATGGCTACAGAAGGATCGGTTGCTGATTCAAGCCGGTATCCTTCATCATTGGTCCATGTCTTACCATCATCATCAGAGACCGCACTCCTGATCCCTCCTCCCGAAATCGCATAGTACATCCTCAGTCTTCCATCAGCCATTCTGAGACCGGTGGGTATCGAATATTGACCTTTCATATCCTGATCAGGAGTCTGGGACAGGATCACTTTTCCTTCAGGAGAGAATTTGACTCCGTCTTCTGAGATGGCACTATACAATGACGGGCCGGTCTCATCATTAATCCCGTAAATCATTCGGTAACCGCCATCTGATCGCTCATAAACCCAGGGGCTGGAGAACGGAGATGAGATAGCATGCTCATCACCGGGAAGGAGGCATCCGTCAGGGAACTCATGCCATTCTGAACCATCTGAAGAACCTGCACATCTGACACCTTTCCCAAGGCCTGAGTAATACGCCATCATATTACCATCAGGAAGCGTGGCGATGGTTATTGATGATCCAAGCAGACCGGTCTTTTCTGGTGTTCCAACACAGTCACGAATGTGGATCATTCCCGGAATATACTCCTGTGAAGAAGAGCCAAAGGTGAAGAGGATAGGTTCTGTTCCATTGAGCGGGAAGGTGATATTGCGGAACTGAGCCTGGTGGCCGGTAATGGTAACTGCAATCTGGTGCTCACCCGGAGTTAGTTCTGTCACATTCCAGGGGGTTTCACCCATGTAGATCCCATCCAGAAACACTGCCACCCCAGGCAGATCTGCATCCACCCTGACATCACCCAGCACTCCCGCAGATAACGGGAGCAGAAGAAGGATAATAAACAGGAGGAGCATCTGACGGGGATATTTCATATCATGGGATCCGTGTCCATGGAATAAGTATCTTCGTGTATTCCGGAGGTTAAAGACGGGATCATCAGGCTCTAATCAGATAGCACGCAGTTAATTACCCCTCTCCACGCTGACAACAGACAACTATCCATATATGGCGCTTCACATGAGACATCATGAAAAAATGAATTTCAGATCACTCATAAAAAGGTATTCTGATTGAACCAGAATCGGCACTCAGACAATCTGTGAGATACGATCCATTGCCTTTGCAAGAGTATCCATCGATGCAGCGTAGCTGAGCCTGAGCCATCCCGGTGTATTGAATGCAACCCCCGGGGTTACCGCTACATGTGCCTCTTCAAGCCACCGGTTTGCAATTATGGCATCATCGCCTTCAATTTTGATATATGCATAAAAGGCACCGTCTGCCGGTGCATACCCAAGTCCCATATCCATCAGGCGGTTTAGAACAAACTCACGACGTCGCTCAAACTCACACCGCATCTCCCCGATGCACTGTTGTGATCCTTTCAGAGCTGCAACTCCCCCATACATCGCAAAAGTGGTGGGATGGCTGATGGTGTGCTGTTGAACTTTATTCATATATCCAAGGATCTCCTTCGGAGCAACCGCATAACCCAGACGCCATCCGGTCATTGCATATGCCTTGGAAAAACCATTGATCGTAATCGTCCGGTCAGCCATTCCCGGAAACATCGCCGGAGAAAAATGGATCTGTCCATATACCAGTTTCTCATAGATCTCATCAGAGAGTGCAATCAGATCATGATCCTGGCAGATATCTGATATCAACCTGAGCGACTCACGATTCAGCACCGACCCGGACGGATTGGACGGACTGTTGACAATGATCATCCTAGTCTTGTCATTGACTGCCTCAAGGAGACTGTCCTCAACCTGAAAGGTCTTCTTATGAAGTGGGTGGTGAACCGGTGTCCCGCCTGCGATCTGGATACATGGCTCGTAACTTACCCAGGAAGGATCCAGGATGATCGCTTCGTCTCCCGGATTGAGCACGGCCTCACATGCCTCGTAGATTGCATCCTTGGCTCCACAGGTGACGATCACTTGATCGCTTGTGCACGGAAAACCATTCTCAGTCTCGATCTTATCGGCTATGGCAGAGAGGAGTGCCGGGATACCCCTCCCCGGGGCATAATGGGTCTCCCCACGGTTCAGTGCCCCGATACAGGCATCAGTGATATGGGCTGGTGTTGGAAAGTCAGGTTCTCCGATAGAGAGACTGATGACATCGATCCCGGCGGCCTGCATCCTGCGGGCCTTGTCAGTGATCTCGATAGTAGCTGACGGGGCAATGGCCGCAAGTTTTGATGAAAGTGATCTCATGCCAATCGCTGAACAAGCTTGATGGCTGACTCAACAGCTCGTTTGCCATAATCAACGCGATCATTTGCTTCAAGCCTGCTCATACCCGGACCTGAGATCCCAAGGGTGACCGGCTTTTCGAACTCAAGGGAGAGATCGATGATCTTCCGGGCAGCGTGCTGGACCACGATCTCATCATGCTCGGTTGCTCCCTCGATCACACATCCGATCGTGACGACTGCATCGACATTTTTTTGCTTGAGCAGTTTCTTGATCGCCAGAGGCATATCATATGCCCCGGGGACATAGAACCGCTCAACAACCTCGGCACCAAGGAACTTTGCATGCTCCTCTGCCTCGATCTCCATCATATAGGTAATATCACGGTTGAATTCCGCGACGACGAATCCCAGTTTTATTGTCATTATTATCTCTCCATACCTGGTTACTGACGGGCAGCTCCTGCATCTGAAAATCCCTGTCGCTGGCCAGAACCTGCCTCGCGTTCAAGGGTACCCGGACGCATGAGTTTGATAACATTCACCGCGTGCTCACGGGCACGCTGCTCGGCGAGCCATGCCAGTTCAGCATCATCAGCAGCCTCATCCTCATGGACAAATACCTCGATGATATGCCGGCTGGTCATCAGCTGACACTGAATCAGACCGGTTGAGGCCTCATGGGCACACATCCGGTCCTTCTCTTTCCCGCCCGGCATCCCGAGCGCCATGCAGATATCGCACCTGTACTCTTCAAAGAGCTTTTTGCAGGCTACCGGGAGATCTTTCACACCCGGCACCGTATACCGCTCGATGACGACACTGCCGTGTTTTTTGAGTTCATCGATCGCGAACTTACCCATATTCACCCGGGCAAATGTGGTGTCCGCGATACCGATCTTCATCCCATAACCTCAGCCGCTGCCATGACACCTGATGATGCAGGTTTGTGTCCGGCCTTCTGGATGGCATACTCGGTTGCTGCAAGGGTTGCCAGGAGTTCTGGTGCAGAGACACAGCCCATGTGCCCGATCCTGAAGATCACATCCTTGAGGTGATCCTGACCCCCTGCAATCTGGATCCCGAGCTTCTTAACATTACCTCTGAAGTCCTTGTCATTGGATCCCTTTGGTATTTTTGCAGCAGTGACCGTGTTCGAGAACTGGTGAACAGCGTCAGTCTTCGGAAACATCTCAATGCCCCAGGCAGCAACCGCTGCACGGACCGCCTTTGCCATCCGGTGGTGCCTGGCAATCCGGTTCTCAACTCCTTCCTCCTCAATGATCAGGCAGGCCTCCCGAAGCGCGAGAAATACCGGAACAGCCGGAGTATAGGGGGTCTCCATAGGAGACTTGGCTGCATTCTTCCGGTATGCCGGGAGATCGAGATAATATGGCGGATTCTTCACAGCCTTTTCCCAGGCACGTGATGAGACCGAAACCGCTGCAAGCCCTGCAGGTGCGGCAAGACATTTCTGAGAGCCGACGATCGCCACATCAACACCCCATTCATCAGCCTTCACCGTGTCCCCACCAATGGAAGTGACCCCGTCCATAATGAAGAGGGCATCATGCTTACGGCAGATCTTCCCTACTTCTGCACCGGGATTGAGAATTCCGGCAGAGGTCTCATTGTGAACCATGGTCACAACCTCGCACCCGTTCTCGAGTGCAGTGTTCAGCGCCTCAAGGTTCAGAGGCGTTCCCCATTCTGACTCGATCGGGAGTGATTCACCATAACGTTCCCCGATTTTCCAGAGCCGCTCACCAAACTTACCGTTGATGAGATGTGCCATCTTTCTGCCCTTACCAAAATTGGCAACTGCGGCCTCCATGCCTGCAGTTCCTGATCCTGATATTACCACGAGATCGTTATTTGTCCCAAAACACGGTTTGAGCACACGGACAATATCAGAATAGGCACCGCCGAACTCGGCACCCCGGTGGTTGATAGCCTGTCTGGCCATTGCGAACCGCACCCGTTCAGGGAGGGGTACCGGACCTGGCAGCATCAGGAGAGTCTCATCTTCCATAGAATCAGGTATACTTATACCACTACTGCCTGATTATATCTTGGAAGATATGGTTGATGTAAGCATCATAAGTGGTTCTGCCTCTGATGAAGAGGTAGCAGAGAAGGCCTGGACAGTTCTCAAAGAGAAGGGTATCACCTACGATTACCAGGTCATCTCAGCACACCGGAATCCCGATCGGCTCGATGAATATCTGGCTGGATCTGATGCAAAGGTGTTCATCTGCATCGCCGGACTCTCGGCAGCTTTGCCTGGTGTAGTTGCTTCAAAAACAAAAAAACCGGTTATCGGGGTGCCGGTATCAGGAAAAATGATGGGGGGCATTGATGCAGTTCTCTCGATTGTGCAGATGCCAAAAGGAGTGCCGGTTGCCTGTGTTGGTCTTGATAACGGACAGAATGCAGCTCTTCTTGCAATCAGAATCTTGGATCTCTCCAAATTGTAACATTTAATCGCTGATCGATGACTACCGTAGCGGAATGGGTGGTGAAGGAATGTTCATATCGGAGAAGAGAGAGGTGATATCAGATCCATGTGTCTGCGGACCGCCACCCTGTATGGTGAATCCCCGGAGGATATTATGTCGGGGATTTCCAGTTCAGTTCTCCGCAATCCGACATTAGGGTTTGTATTTTCATCAATCTCACTTGACATTTCCGATCTTTCAGATCAACTGTCTGCCATCCCTTTTCCCATCATCGGGTGCTCAACTGCCGGGGGGATCCTTCCTGGTATGAACGAGAACCCAATAACAGAACATTCTGCTGTAGGGTGTCTTCTTGATCCGAATCCTGCTGCCTTTCAGGTACAACTTTTTGAACTAGGGGATCTCTCCTCGTTTACCCTCGGTGAATCGATAGGGAAATGGGGTAGGGAACAGTTTAAAAATCCGATCTTTTTTATCTTCACCAGTGGTCTGGGAACCGATGTTGAACAGATACTGGAAGGAATTCATGAATCCATACCAGGTCAGACCCGGATCTTTGGTGGTCTGGCTGGCCGTGTTGACAGACAGGAGATACCCTATGTCTTCACCAATGGATCATGTTCTTCAGAAGGGGTGGCAGTCCTGCTCCTTGATGAGAGTGCATTTGAAATTCACGGCATCATGACCAGCAGATGGCATCCAATCGGGCCGGAGATGATCGTAACCAGATCAGACCATACCAAGGTATATGCTATTGATGATCAACCAGCTGTTGATTTTTATTCCCGCTTCCTGCAGATTACCGATCAGGAGATTACTGATCATACTGCAGCATTCCCACTCATGGTAAAGCGAAAAGACGGAACCGAATTCATCAGATCACCGATCGGGGTGGACTGGGATCACCGGGCCCTCATATTCGGTGGGAGTGTAACGGAGGGTTCGGTTGTCAGAATCGCCAGTTCACGATATAAGGGATCTTACAGTAGCAGAACTGTGGATATCTCTCATTCATATAAAGAGATTCAGAATGCCCATCTCCTCCTGCTCTTCTCAAGTCTGGAAGGCCATAACTCCTCTTGTTCTGCAGTTGAGGATCAGATCAATACTGCATACCAGGCAGGGACCGCACCGCTTATCGGGTTTATTAGTTCAGCAGGGATCGGTGTAAACGACAACGATCGCTGCGAATTTCATAGTGAGAATTTTTCTCTGGTGACCCTCAGGCAGAGACGTCGACGGTGAACATGTTCTGAACATATCCTCCAGGATAAAATGCAATCATTCATGTCCTCCTGCAACGATCATCTGATACGCTGATTGAGCAGAACCAGAATACCAGATCGAGAACTGAATTCGAGTTGAGGATTCCCAGATGCAAATATTGGGTTGCCCTGTCCACCGGTTATGAGGAGGATGAGCTCATGGCTTTGATGAAGAGGGGAAGATGATCACAATTCTGCTGGTAGATGACCAGAAAGAGCTTCTGGATATTACCCGTCTTTTTCTGGAAAAAGGTGGGGATATCACCGTTAATACCGCATTGTCAGCACAGGAAGCACTTACCATGCTGAATCAGAAAAAATATGACGCCATTGTTTCTGATTACGAGATGCCTGCTATGGACGGCATCGAATTTTTAAAGATCATCAAACATGATGATATCGAGAAGCCCTTCATCATATTTACCGGAAGAAGCAGGGAAGATGTGGTCATCGAGGCACTCAATTCAGGGGCAGATTTCTATCTTCAGAAAGGAAGCGATCCCAAGGTCCAGTTTGCTGAACTCAAAAATATGATTCAGCAGACAGTAATGCGCAAGAGAGCTGAGGAAGCATTGCTCCAGTCTGAAACCAACTACCGGACTCTTGTTGAATCTACCGAGGATTCTATCTATATGGTAGACCGGAACGGCAGATACCTCTTCATGAACTCACATCACAAAGTCAGACTGGGTATCCCTGGATCAGAGGACCGGGGGAGATTCTATGAGGAACTCCATACTCCCCAAGAGTCTGAACGGTTTCTCACCCTCGTTCGCGAAGTGATCCAAACAAGCAGGTCATTATCCGATGAGTACCAGCGGGATGGCAGATGGTTTATCAGAACCATGAGCCCGGTGAGAAACACAATAGTTGAACTGACGATTGCGGTCACTGTGGTTTCAACCGAGATCACCAGAACCAGGCAGCTTGAGCAGGCATTTTCAGCGCTCGAAGCCCAGTACCGGATACTGGTCGAATCCACTCAGGATTCGATCTATTCAGTTGACCGGGGATGTAGGTATCTGTACATGAATTCACATCATAAAGCCCGCCTGGGAATATTGGATGATAGGTATCAGGATAAATGCTACCAGGACTATCATTCCCCTGAAGCATCTGAGCGGTTTACTCATGCAGTAAAGCAGGTATTTGATGAAATAAAGCCAGTCAGAGAACAATACTATAACGATGACCGATGCTTTGTGAGAACCTTCAGCCCGGTAATCGATACCAAGAGCGGAGAGATCACATCAGTGGTGGTAGTATCTATCGAGACAAACCACTAAAAAATAGGAGATATTAGTAACGGCGACGGTTGCCGCCACCGTAGCCACCACCGCTACCAAAGTCACTGCGTGGCTGCATTGGGCGTGCTTCATCGATACGAAGAGTGCGGCCTTCAAAGACAGTCTGGTTCAGACCATCCATTGCTGCCTGGGCTTCCTCGGAAGTTCCCATCTCAACAAAGGCAAAGCCTTTCTGTTCGATTACTTTTACGCTTGCAACATCACCATACTGGGAGAATAAATCCCGAATCTGGGATTCATTGACGGAGTACGTCAGATTTCCGACGTATAAACGCTTTCCTTCCATTGCTAATCACAGATTCCTTATGATACATACGCGATCTGCCCATCCTGAAAAATCAGAATAAAGCAG
>NZ_JAJRBM010000372.1 GCF_028679455.1 Methanospirillum sp.
TACCAATAAAGTCAGGTTTATTAGGCAGAATTAAGACTATTGTTATACGGTGAATTGTGTTCTTTCCACTTTGCATTCATGTGAACGTAAATCAAAGGTATTTATTCTCTATGTGGATGATTCAATTGAAATGATGGACCTGATCAAAACCATTCTCGAGAGGGATGCACAGATATCAGTCAGGACATGCAACAATCCGAAAAAGGTCTCCGGGCATCTTTCCAAAGGAATGTTCAACGTACTCATCTCCGATTTTGCCATGCCTGGTATGAACGGTATGGAATTATTCCGCCAGGTCAGATCTGAAGGATATACACTTCCGTGTATTCTGTATTCCTGTTATTCTCAGGAAGAGATTCAAAGAAGTTGTCCCGATGATGTTCCCTATCATTACATTCAAAAAAAAGGTCATATCATCCATCAATGTGAAAAAATCAGGTCATTAATAATGCGTTAACTTGCAGTATGTTGTAGGGCCCCACCCCTCTCAGAACTTCACACGAACTATCCGGTTTCGGATGATGAGAAAATGTACTGATATCCCTGCCTGAACATGGTTCCCGTAATGAATTCCTGTAAGTTTATAACATCGGTGATTCAGACAATGGTTCATATACAAGATTTTGAGGAAAGAGAGTATTCGGGAAATATCCGGGAGATGTTCTATGATTAAGCTGGATGATCTGCCTATAGGCAGGAAACTTCTGATCCTGGTAATAATCGGCATTGTTGCTGTCATTGCAGTGGGTTATACCGGAATCTCCAGTTCCGGAACGATCAATTCACAGCTCAATGAGTTGTATCAGAACAAATATATCCATTCCATGCTTGCCAGTGAAGCATACTCTGAAATGCTCAACTATGCCGTCGGGTATTACCAGTACAGCAACGAGCAAAACCCTGAAAATAAGAAGAATATCCAGAACACCAGCATGGATCCGCATGCTGCCTTATTTAATGCAAAAATTGCCAGTTATGAATCCATCCGGATGAGTGATGATGAGAAGAGGATCATCTCGGAGATCAAGCTAAGTTCGGCTGAATATCTTGATACAGTCAGACGGATAAATGCCCTGGAAGCATCAGGGAAGGAAGATGAAGCAGCAAAGATAAGGACCAGCGAGGGTGTTCCGAAACGAATCCAGACCATGGATAATCTTAAAAAACTGGTAGACGCTAATAACGCAAGTGCTTACCAGTACTATCAGGATTCAAATGCTGAATATAACAACACCATTCTGCTCATCATCGCAATTACGGTCATCTGTACCTGTCTGCTTCTGCTGATATCCTGGCTGATCATCAGGAACCTCACCCGGAGATTTGCCCTGATTCTTAAGGGAATGGACGAGGTCGGATCAGGAAACCTGGCATATCGTATTGGAATGGATGGGAAAGATGAGATTGCCCGTGTGGGTTCCTCTTTCGATACCATGACGGTTAACCTGGAGGATCAGACCGGTAAAATCCGCCACAATCTGGAGAGATCAAAACAGACAAATGCGGCAATAATGGATATTGCAGGGAAGATCAGAAACGGTGACCTAAAAACCAAGATAGATGCCGAAGGATACGAGGGAGAATTTCTGGTGATGATCAGGGGAATCAACGATCTGCTCGATGCCCTGATCAATCCCCTGCGGGAAGCGATGCGAATGGTGAACGAGTTTGCAGAAAGAAATTTTTCTGCCAGGTATGACGAAAATGCCAGGGTAACGGGAGATTTTGAAAAATTTAAACAGGCACTTGATCATAGTGGCATTTCTGTATCCGGTTCTCTTAAGGTCATCCAGGAGCAGATTGAAGTATTAACCGCAAATGCGGAAGAAGCAAATGCAAGTACAGAAGAAGTTGCAGCCAGTACTAGGGCGATTGCCGAATCCTCATCTGTTGTCAGCGAAAATGCCGAAAAAAGCAACTCCGGATTGATCCAGATCCTTAAGGCGATGGATGATCTCTCTGCTACGGTTAACCAGGTTGCGGTAAGAACAGATGAAGTCAGCAAACTCACAACCGAAGCCGATAGTCTTTCACAGGAAGGAGTCACTCTTGCCCGGGTCGCTGAAAACGGAATGGAAGGGATAACAAAGTCCACCCAGGATAGTAAACAGATTATTGAAGATATCCGAAGGCAGATGGAGGAGATTGGAAAGATTGTCGGTCTTATCCGTGACATCTCTGATCAAACCGGCCTTCTTGCGCTGAATGCGGCGATAGAAGCAGCCAGGGCCGGAGAGGCAGGTCTTGGTTTTGCCGTTGTCGCCGACGAGGTGAAAACTCTTGCCCAGGAGACCCAGGCATCTGCCGAAAACATCGCAACCATCATAGAAAACCTTCAAAAAAGGTCAATTCTGGCATCTGATGCTATGGAGAAGACATCTGCAGAGGTTACTGCCGGAGGTGAAGCACTCCATGACACACTCTCATCATTCACGCGTATTGTCGAATTGATCAACACGATCAACCATACTGCAGGAGATGTCGCTGCAGCGACAGAAGAACAGGCAGCTGCAGTGCAGGAGATTACTGCAAGCATCCATGAGGTGGGCGGTCTTGTGGGAGATACGACAAAAGAGGCGGAAAATTCCTCCAGGTCAACAAATGACGTTGCAGCAGCAGTAAACCAGATCTCAACCGTGATTAATAACCTGAATGGTATCGTTGAACAGGTACGAAATGAGGTCGATTCGTTCAGGATTTAATCACAATTTTTTAAACGAAGGGAAATATGCCGGGAATATATACTGTTGATGATAAAGCCCACTTTTCTGCAGAACTGCCTGTTTCTCATGTATCCAGACAGAGAACCCATGATGAGAAGGTTATAGAATTTATTATCGGATCACAGGCCTTTGCAATGAATCTGTCTGATACAAAAGAGGTGATAAGCCGCCCGGAGATCACCCCTCTCCCCGGCACTGCATCGTATATCCGAGGAATTACTGATTTACGCGGTCTTATAACAACGGTAATAGACATTCGGCAATTCCTCTCGCTTCATCCTGCAGAGACACAGATTATGAAGGAACGGGTAATCATTCTCGATCCCTCCCTCTGTCAGAAGTCTATCGGAATACTGGTTGATGACGTCAGATCGGTTCAGAACTACCAGAGTGAGGATATCGATCTCTCGGATCGGCAATCAGACAGATACCAGTCAGGGGTCATCAAAAAGCATACGACAAACGCTGAAGGGAAATCTTCATCAGAACTTATTCTTCTCCTTGATATCAAAAAGATCGTCCGGATGATAAAGGACGATATTTAACTCTTTTTTCAGAGTAGTGATAATGGTTTTGAGATCTCTCTTCCCATCTGGTAAATGAGTTTAGTCCCGGGTATAACTCAGGTTTTTGTATCCGGAACATATCTGCTCTGTATGATGGATGATATCGCTGCTTCCGGTTATCCTTACTGCCCCGATAAAAAGGGTTGGATATGAGATCTCATAGTTATTAAACCTGGATTTATATTCGGTAAATAACTGCCTGTTTTCTGCATCAAAGGCTAGGTTGTGGGACTCAACCTGAATATTCGGGTGGCGTTTCGTAAAGGCCTGCAGAAACTGTTGTGCCTCTTTACATGACTGGCAGGTGGAA
>NZ_JAJRBM010000373.1 GCF_028679455.1 Methanospirillum sp.
GCAAAGAGCGTTGCGCTGATGCATAAATATGTCAGTGATTACGAGCATATCCTGGAAAAAGTGTTCGCCGACCCGCACCTCCCAATGGAACTGGCTTCCGAAAAAAAAGCGATCTATAATTACGTATATGTCAAGGGAGGGCTGGATTTTATCCATCTTGGTATGTGGCTTGAGGGATTTGAGTATCTTCGGAAGGCGTTCTGCATGAACCCGATGCGGTGTTTGGGGTATATTTTTATTGTTGTCGGGACGTTTGGTTACCGTAAACTTACAGGCAAGGGAAAAAAAGATTATTTTTAATAACGAAACTGTTCAATTTACATGAAATCCTCGCCCGATGCCTTAGCATAACCTATAGTTCATGATAATTCTTTATCATCCGGAGGCTTACCGTCTGCATGTCTTCATTATCGTTACAGGCAGAAGTCCATTCAACAATATTATCCAGGGTTTTTGTAAGGTTGTATTTCGGGTGCCAGTTCAGCAGATTTTTTGCTTTGCTACTATCAAGTCTCAGATATGTTGCTTCGTGCGGCCCATCTGATACAATACGATAATTTTTCTGGCACGCCATTCTCTCGTACAGATAATCGATGATCCATTTTACCGGTTTATGATCGTTTTCATCTGAACCAAAATTCCAGCACTCATGCAAATCGGATTCCGGGGTATTTTCCATTAATTCGGCAACAAGCAAATATCCCCTCAATGGCTCAAAGACATGCTGCCAGGGCCGAATGCTGTCAGGTGAGCGAATGATAAGGGGTTTATTTTCTGATAGGGATCTGAAGAAATCAGGAATGATACGATCCTTTGCCCAATCTCCCCCTCCTATCACGTTGCCTGCCCGCACCGATGCGATCCCGGTGAATGATGATCCCATATGTTGTGAAAAAAAAGATTTGCGGTATGCTGCAATCACAAGTTCCGCACATGCCTTACTGCTGGAGTAAGGATCAACCCCTCCTAAGGAATCGCACTCTCGGTAAGCCCAGAACCATTCTTTGTTTTGATAGACTTTATCCGTAGTTGCGATAATGACCGCTTTGACAGAATCAACGTTCCTGACTGCTTCTAGGATATTTGCCGTACCGAGTACATTTGTTTCGTATGTCTGGATGGGATTTGCATACGCTTCACGGACCAGTGCCTGGGCAGCAAAGTGAAAGACTACTTCAGGTTTGATCCGTTCGAGATTGTTTTTAAATGCAGCTAAATCTCTGATATCCCCATGAACGGTTTCAGTCAGCTCATCGATGCGGCAGAGTGTGTAGATGTTCGGATTAGTGGGCGGATCCAATGAATAACCGAAGACTTTTGCCCCTAGTGTATGCAGATACAGTGATATCCATGATCCCTTGAATCCGGTATTTCCGGTTATGAGTACTCGTTTATCCTCCCAAAATTCTCGTCCGGGATTGACGTGCTCCTTTTTTTTATTCATTTCCAGATCATCCATGGGGCATTATCCGAAGCCCATAAATCTTCAAGCATTTTCTTGTCTCTTAAGGTATCAAGCGGTTGGAAAAAGTCTGGGTGCTTAAAGGCAACAAGTTGATTATCTGCAGTGAGTCTTTCAAGTGGGCTCTTTTCAAAAACTGAATCATCGCCATCAATGTAATCAAAGACCCGTGGTGTCATTACAAAAAACCCTGCATTGATCCAGTTGCCGTCCCCCAATGGTTTCTCCCGGAATTCTTCAACAATCCCTCCGGAACTTATCTGCATTGCACCAAACCGTCCCAGTGGTTGAGCTGCAGAAACAGTAACAATCCTATCATGGGATTTATGATACTCCACGAGTTTTTTAATATTGATATTGGCTAATCCGTCGCCATATGTTACCATAAACGGCTCGTTATCGATGTACCGCTCTATCCGTTTGATACGTCCCCCGGTCATCGTGTTTAAGCCTGTATCGATAAGGGTGACATTAAACGAATCGGTTCGTTTTGAGAGAAATTTCTTGGAGTTCGTCTCCCCGAAACTATACATTACATCTGAATCGTGTAAGAGAAGATTATCGAAATATTCTTTTATCGCATATCCTTTGTAGCCAAGGCAGATGATGAAATCATTAAATCCATAGTGAAGATAAATCTTCATAATGTGCCATAGGATCGGTTTCCCCCCGATTTCTATCATGGGCTTTGGCTTCAGGGCAGTTTCCTCCCCAATTCTTGTACCAAATCCCCCAGCAAGTATGATAACTTTCATAGTATCCATCTCCCTGAAAGCAGGCGTTTGATTTTTAACCGAATTGACGGTTCAAAGATTCGTGCAAAATTCTTCGCAATTTCATTATTTACTTTCATGTCATTGGTAAATGTAAACTTCGATTGTCCGGAATCCATTGCCACATCGAAATAATTGGTTTTATCAACATGCGTTCCACTCCCGTCATTACCGATATTCTTTATTTTCGAATTAGTCGGGAAAACACAATATGCGTGATTGATATAATGAGTATAACTCCATCGTATTGCCCAGGAATCGATCTTACCCTCAATCTGATCAATTAACATGCCCACCATATCGTTTCCCCCTCGTTTGAACTCCGATTGAGCTTTCTTATCTGAAAAGAAGGAATCGTTTTTATTGATATTCCAGCATGCCTTCAGCCAGCGGTCTTTCCACGTGGCCCATCCCCATGAACCACACCGATAGGAAAGATAGACATCATACGGATAATCATCTGGAATGGTGATTGGGTAATTATACCCGGATATCGAATAGATCCGGTTTTGTTCTTTATAGTAATCCAATGCAGCATTCATGAATGTTAAAAAGAACTGCGAACTTTCAAGATCATCTTCCATGACAATAACTGCATCATATTTCTCAAACACCTGAGAAATACCGGAAATAACCGATTCTGCCAGTCCATAATGCCTTTCGCGCAGTATGATTGTGATCGATTTAAACCCGCTGATCAACCTCAGGTATTCCCTTACTTCTTCAACGTTTTTTTGGGATGTTTCATCTTTAGCCCAATCGGAAAAAATAATCAAATCAGATTTATCTGCGTGTATATTCTTTTGTAGTGTTTCTACCGTGTGCCGTGTATGAACCGGACGGTTATAAACAAAGAGGACTATCGGCGCGTATGTCATGCACGTGACGTACCTATGGGAGAATCAATATCAATAATCTTACGTAAAAGCAGACACTATTGGTGTCTTTTTGGAGTGGAATATCAACAATTTCCTGACACTTGATCGCGCACCCATGTTTAACCTAAAATATTCAAGTCTGTGAACCAATATACTGATAGGAGGATCATTTTAAAAATATTTTGATGATTAATTCTATGACCATTATCGATAAAACCATCACAAAGCACATTCGTGATGCAATTGAATCGCACCGGATCCATCCTGTACTGATTGATATCGGGGCATCCGGAACCCCTCCTGAAATGTGGAGGGATATTGTTAGGGAATCGATCTATATTGGGTTCGATCCCGATCTTCGCGAACTAAAAAAAGATGAGAGCAATGAATTCTATAAATCCATTATTTACAATTCTGCGGTGATCGGAGATGATGTCGGAAAGGAAGTACTGGTCTTCTTAACAAGGTCTCCGTATTGTTCGAGCACTCTGCAACCTGATTATGTATCTCTGGAAAATTTCCTTTTTTTCGATCTTTTTACCGTTGAAAAAACCCAGACTGTCCAGGCATCCAATTTAACTGACCTGTTAAAATCGCAGAATATCCCCCGGATTGACTGGTTCAAGACCGATTCGCAGGGAATAGATTTACGACTATTTCAAAGCCTGAGCAGCGAGATCCAATCCAATGTATTAACTGTTGATATCGAACCCGGATTAATTGACGCCTATATTGGGGAGGATCTCTTTGTCGATGCACACAAATTTCTGATGGGGAATGGATTCTGGCTCTCGAATCTCAATGTATGCGGAACCAGCCGGATAAATAAAACCACATTACCAGAGTTGGCGGCGGCGGATAATCAACTGAATACTGAAAATTTATCGCGGGCCTTAAAAATCAGCCCCGGGTGGTGTGAGGCACGGTATCTGC
>NZ_JAJRBM010000374.1 GCF_028679455.1 Methanospirillum sp.
AAAAAATGGATACTATAAAACTCACCCTTACCAAAGTGCCCGAACTCTTCCTTGAGGTAGAGCATATCTGCCCAGACGTGTTTGCAGGAAAGAGCAATCAGGAGATTGGCGAATTACACGTCCACATGGGCAACCAGACGAACAAACTCGGTGACTTCTTCACCATCGATGGAAAATCAGGGGAAACCGCTGCTGATACTAAGATTGTTATCGCCGGGGATCTCTCGAAGGTTTAGTACATCGGTATGAAGATGACTGCCGGAGAGGTCGAAATCCTGGGCAATGCAGACATGTATGTCGGTGCCTGGATGGCAGGCGGAAAACTAGTTGTCAAGGGGAATGTAGACTCCTTTGCTGGTATCGCCATGACCGGCGGCGAACTTATCATCGAAGGAAATGCCAGGAACTACATCGGTGCAGCCTACCGTGGGGACTGGCGTGGCATGCAGGGTGGTAAGATCGTGGTGAAAGGCAATGTCGGTTCTGATGTTGGATCCAACATGAACGGTGGGACCATTGAGATCGGCGGCAATGCTGATGTTCACCTTGCAACCCATGCTGATGGCGGAAAAATCATCGTCAAAGGTATCGCAAAAGGTCGTGTAGGTGGTCAGATGGTCAAGGGAGAGATCTACCTTGGCGGTATTGAGCGGATGATGCCCTCATTCAAATATGATCATGATGAGGATGTTGAGATTGACGGGAAGAAGACTAACTTCCAGGTTTATCTTGGTGACCTAGGAGAGCGTCATGGTAAGCGGAAAGGAGAGATCATCTATGGGAAGATCTATGTCTCAACCGGTGCAGCAGTTGTTGAGAAATCAAAACCATCAACAACGTTGGAACGTCGCTCAAAACTGACTGATAAACAGACTGCCCAAATGAAAGAGGTATATCCGACTCTGAAGGATTCAAGCCTTCAGACTGTCAGGGCATATATCTTTGAGAACTTCGGGGTCGATCTCAAGCCGATGCAGGTTTCCCGACTCATCGATTCTCTGAAAAGATAATCTCGTCCCTCTTTTTTTTGGAATGTATGAAACAGGGTAGAATCTCTCATGGAGATCCTGTATCTAAGCATGTGAAAATCAGTGGGGTTCTACCTGCGCTTTTACCTTGATATTCTCTGTTTCAATACAACTCATTCTGTTCACCATTCTGGATTGATCAGGTATTTTATTTTACTCCAGGTTTGTTGAAAGAGAGTAATCTGATCCTCTCACTTCCGATGTCCCACCGCTAATCATCAAAAACCAGGAAAAATTCACAAGACTTATATTGCCACATATTGACCTGAATATCACCGAGGAATCGTTAATGGAATTTAAGTATGTTCAGACAACATGTCCGTACTGCGGTACCGGCTGTTCGTTCAACCTTGTGGTTAAGGACGGAAAAGTCGTTGGGACTGCACCGTACCAGCGTTCACCGGTGAACGAAGGGAAGGTCTGCCCGAAGGGACTGTATTCCCACGAGTTCATCAATTCCCCTGATCGACTCACCACACCCCTGATTAAGAAGGACGGAAAGTTTGTAGAGGCCACCTGGGATGAGGCACTCAAACTCATCGCTGAAAAGTTCAAGACATTCAAGCCCGATGAGTGTGCTGTTCTTTCCTCAGCCCGTGTCTCAAACGAAGATAACTACGCGATGATGAAGTTCGCCCGTGGTGTCTTCAAAACCCGGCATATCGATCACTGTGCCCGTCTCTGTCATGCATCCACGGTAGCAGGTCTTGCAAATATTTTTGGCTCCGGTGCAATGACCAATTCCATTCTCGATATCGCCCAGGCAAAGTGTGTTTTTGTCATTGGTTCCAACACCTTTGAGAATCACCCGCTCATCGGTCGCAAGATCATGACGGCAAAGGCAAACGGTGCCAAGGTCATCTATGTAGACCCCCGGAAGACCCCGACCGGAAAACAGGCTGATCTCTTCCTGCAGTTCTATTCAGGAACTGATGTCTGTCTCCTGAATGGTCTGATGCACATAATCATCGAAAACGGCTGGGAAAACAAGGAATTCATCGAGAAACGCTGCAATGGCTTTGATGACCTGAAGAAAGAGGTCATGAAGGATGACTACAAACCAGAAAATGTCTCAACCGTTACCGGTGTTCCGGTCGAGGATCTAAAGACTGCTGCTGAATGGTTTGCAAAGTCTGGCGCAACTGCCATCCTGTACTCGATGGGTATCACCCAGCACACCACCGGAGTTGACAATGTCAAGTCCTGTGGAAATATCCAGATGCTTACCGGAAACCTCGGACGCCCGGGAACCGGTGTGAACGCTCTGCGTGGACAGAATAACGTGCAGGGAGCCTGTGATATGGGAGCCCTTCCGGTCGTGTTCACCGCATACCAGAAAGTCATCGATCCTGCAGCACACAAGAAGTTCGAAGATGCATGGGGATTCCCTGACGGTATTGCAGAGGGTAAGAACGGGTACGAAGTTACCGTCATGATGGATGTCCTCACCGACAAGCCCGGTGAACTGAAATGTATGTATATCATGGGTGAAAACCCGATGATCTCTGACCCTGACCTCACTCACGTTGAACATGCACTCAAGTCCCTCGACTTCCTGGTCTGCCAGGATATTTTCATGAATGAGACCAGTGTGCTCGCAGATGTCGTCCTCCCGGCAACCTGTTTCGCTGAAAAAGACGGAACGCAGACCTCAACCGAACGTCGTGTTCAGATGTGGAGAAAGGCCCAGGACCCACCAGGCGAAGCACGGTTAGACTGGCAGATTATCGCCGACATTGCCAAGGCAATGGGATACGAGAAGCAGTTTGCCTGGAAATCGGCCGAAGAGATCTTCACCGAGATGGCATCACTCACTCCGTCCTACGCAGGGATGAACTACGAGCGTCTGAGCAGACCTGAAGCACTCCACTGGCCATGCCCGACCAAGGAACACCCCGGAACCCCGATTCTCCATGGCGAGAAGTTCGGGATGCCTGATGGAAAGGGTCTGATGACCGGTATTTCGTTCAAATATCAGACCGAGCGCCCTGATGCAGAATATCCGTTCCTGCTTACCACCGGACGCTGTATCTGGCACTGGCACACTGGAACCATGACCCGGAGATCGGAGAACCTCGAACGCGAAGAACCAACCGGATGGGTTGAGATCAACCCTGAGGATGCAAAGGCTCTCGGTATCAAGAACGGTGAGATGATCAAGGCAATCAGCCGCCGTGGCGAGATCCAGATCACCGCTCGTGTCACTGATACCATCAAGAAAGGCGTCATGTTCATACCGTTCCACTTCGTGGAATGTGCAGCAAACATGCTGACCATCAATGCTCTTGACCCCATCGCCAAGATCCCGGAGTCAAAAGCCTGTGCTGTGAAAGTTGAGAAGATCCAGGAGGCCTGAAGATGGTAGCAAAAGGCGATATGGTCTATGCATGGGCAAAAGATGCAGAGATCCTGAAGAAGGGAGAGTGCGGTGGAGCGGTCACGGCACTATTGAAACATGCACTTGAATCCAAGATCGTTGATGCGGTCCTCGCAGTCAGGAGAGGACAGGACATCTATGATGCAGTTCCTGCATTCATCACCGATCCGGCAGAGATAGCATCAACTGCAGGTTCCCTGCACTGCGGAACCCTGCTGATGCCAAAGATCCTCAAGAAATACCTTGACGGCGTCAAGAACATGAAGATCGCAGTCACCTGCAAGGGCTGTGATGTTATGGCATTCTATGAACTGGCCAAGCGGAACCAGATCAACCTTGACAACGTCATTATGATTGGGGTCAACTGTGGAGGATCTGTCAGCCCGGTTGCAGCCAGGAAGATGATATCAGAGAAGTTCGAGGTAGATCCGAACGTCGTGCACAAGGAAGAGATCGACAAGGGTCAGTTCATCATCGAGTATGAAGGCGGACACAAAGGCATAAAGATCGACGAACTTGAAGAAGAAGGATACGGTCGCCGGTCCAACTGCCGCCGCTGCAAGATGAAAGTGCCCCGTGGTGCAGATCTTGCATGCGGAAACTGGGGAGTCATCGGAGACAAGGCCGGAAAGGCCACCTTTATCGAAGTCTGCTCAGAGAAGGGTGCAAACCTCGTATCTGCTGCAGCGTCCAAAGGTGCAATCGAGACCGCAACCCCGGACCCGAAAGGTATCGAGATTAGGGGCAAGGTTGAGAAGGCAATGCTCAAGCTCGGTGATGACTGGCGCAAGAAAGACTTTGCTGCACTTGGTGCCGGGAAAGAACGTCTGAAGACCATCATGGACGAGAGTTCCCGGTGTATCAAGTGTTTTGCCTGTGTGGACAACTGCCCGATCTGTTATTGTGTGGAGTGTTCAACCAAGAAACCATGGTTCGTCACCCCGGGACAGTTGCCACCAGGTCTCATGTTCCACCTGATTCGGTTCGCCCATGTGTCCGACTCCTGTATCAACTGTGGTCAGTGTGAAGAACTCTGTGCTATGGATATCAGAAATGCTCTCTTCATGCATGCCCAGCAGGTTGAGATCGAGAAGATGTTCAACCACACTCCGGGTCTTGATATGACTCCGCCAATTCATGCACTAGCAGAAGAGAAGACAGAGCGGGCACGACTTGATGCGACAGGCACAGACTCGATCTATACCAATATTTTCGAAGAATAATCCCTTTTTTATAAGGGCGATTTCTCTGGTTTCAGGGGAATCCCCCGTACCAGCCTTGGGGATATCTAAATAGGTTCTTCTTCTGACATTCCTCGAAAATTCAGCTGGTTCTTATGGTTAGGTATCTTGATATATTTTATTGATAAAATAATTATGCCATTATAAATTATCCCCTTCGATACCATCTATGTTATACTGATACCCGTGGATAATTTTCTGGGTTTTACATGGACCTTCAATCGGTACTAACCGGATTCTGTCTGATATCTGCATGTATTACCTATGGTCTTGG
>NZ_JAJRBM010000375.1 GCF_028679455.1 Methanospirillum sp.
ATGTAACACTCACCGGAAGGCAGGCATAGGTACTGAAATTATCAAACGCAGTAAGCCAGGTATACATGGTTGAAGCAATGATCCCGGTTGTCATTGCATAGAGGAAAAGGATATTTTGTTTTGGCAGATAGTCATTGATTAGCGAGAGAAAGAACCAGATCACTACGAGCGGAATGAGGAATGAGAACAGGGTCTGGCCGATAGCACTCCCGCTCCGGTAGAGGTCTATCAGATCCTTTGCAGTCAGAGAGGGATAGGGAAACCATGAGAGGAACTTGGTGAGTGGGATGATCCTATCCCGGTACTGCTTCGAAGATGCACTGCTTTCCGGTGAAAAGAGCATAAGTGAGAGTATGGTAAGGATGGCGATGCAACTGAGGATAGCACCTAACAGGAGTACCGAAAAATTCTCAAACAGCATAATCGGAGGAAAGAACATGGCAGGATTGCTCCCTGTACTCACGCCCCATCCTCCGAGTATCAATACACCTGTGACAACTGCAATCAGTAACGCAATCTGTGATCTGCTATACAGGGTTGAGAGGAAAAAGACGAGTGAGAGCCCGGACAAAAATGAGATCGTAAGGGTAAGACTGAGCAGTAGTGGAACTGTTACCGGAATCCCGATAAACGGTGATGCAAGTAAAAAACCGACTGCAAATGGCAAAATCCAGAGGATAAAGTAATACAACAGATCCTTGAATACAAAAAGGGAAAAGATATCCCGGTCTGATACCGGCAGACTCCGTGCAGCATATGCGATCAGGCTTGCCTGTCCGAATCTGCGGTTCATGGCTTCATTTCCGAGAAGACCGAATGCACCTACCATAAATCCGAGAAGCAGGTAGTTTGAATGAAGGATCAGAGAGAGATTGCCCGGAGGAAGGGAGTGCCTGATCAGGGGGAGAAGAAATGCTCCCATAAAGGCGATCCCTCCGATCATGAATGGAAACAGGGCAAAGCTGAGACTTCCAAACATGGTGGAATGAATCCGCCACTCCTCTTTCATCATATACCAGAAGAGTTTACGCATCGCTATCCCTTCTGACCAGACTGAGGAAGAATTCATCGAGAGAAAGGCCTTGTTCTGTCAGTTCACGGGGGGTTCCGAGGTGGAGCAGGGAACCTTTGTGGAGGATGGCAAATCCTGAGCAGATCTCCTCAGCGATCGCAAGGATATGTGTTGAGATGAATATGGTATTTCCCTGGCGCACGTAACTGACAAGAAAATCCTTGACTTTGCGTTGCATAATCGGATCAAAGTTTATCAACGGTTCATCAATCAGGGCAAGTGACGGACGATGGATGAAAGCCTGCGTGAGCATGAGTTTCTGACGTGTTCCCCGCGAGAGATCCTTGCACAGAACATTACGCTTGTCCCCAAAATCAAGAAAGTCAAACCACCAGTCTGCCTGTCCCCTGAGATCAGGGATCTGTCGCAGATCTCCGACCAGGTCGAGGTACTCGATTGCAGTCAGGAAACTCGGAGGAGTCTCCTGTTCTGGTATGATCCCCACATCTCTTCTCAATCCGATTGGATCGGTTATCACATCATGACCAATAACCACTGCCGATCCACTTGTGGGGCGAATCTGTCCGGTAAGCATCTTGATCATGGTTGTTTTGCCTGATCCGTTCGGACCGAGCAGTCCAAAGAGAGAGCCCTGGTCAACGGAGAAGGTGATCGCATTAACAGCGATCACATCACCGTACTGCTTTGTTATGGTGGTGGTCTGGATGATGGGTGTCATAAATTCTGCTACCGGCCGGGTAAACCCGCTCTGGAAAGATGATGGTCTGGTGAAGTATATGACTTGTGTGGTCTCCCGGTATTCGGATGGTCTGGCTCATCAGAACGTATAATATTGATGCAGCCCTTGGGTGTACTGAAGAATCAGATACGATAATCGGTTAGGTGATGGTATGGAGCAAAAGTGGGTATATATTCTCGGGTTCGGTTGTATTGTCCTTGCAGTGGTAGGTACTTTGTTCATCATGATGAGTACCTCCCAGACAACCCCGGTACTGGATGAAAAACCGAATGTAACCATCTCAGTACCAAATCCTGCTGTTGTTGGTCAGGATAGTGGAGGAACCTTCATTGCATATACCATGGAGACTTCACGGTTTGGGGATGATAATCTGAATCTGGTGAAAGTTGAGGTACTGGACAAGTCATCCGGTGCCGTTCTTTTAAAACTGGATGGGACTGCTCTCACTAGAGTGTATGAACCTGGCCTCCCGACTCAGAGCACTGGTACCAATGTTCCATCCCCTCTCCCCAGAATAAGGATTCAGGCACCGGTTCCGTCCGGGCAGGTACCTGGTGAAATCACCAACCGGCTGACCTTTGTCTCAAAAGAAAAAGCATCCTTACCTTTTTCTATAACTGGGGGAGATCTCGTCCTCCCCTCCAGACTTGGATAAATTCCTCTAGGTTCCCAGGCAATCGTTATCATATCAGCAGGAATTTCTCGTGGTGGTGATCAGGTATCATGTATTCCAGGGGGATGCAGTTCTTCAATTCGTTATGCGAACAGGTAATTATCATCCACTTCCGGTTCCGGCGGTGTTCGGTCTTTTCTGGTGAGGAGTGTGCTTCTAGCCCTGATCAGTTCAGCAATGCTCCATGCCTGACATATTGTTCCGGCAGGCTGATACGGGGCATCGCCGTCAAACATTTCTGGAAGCAGACCTGATCCGTCGGTCAGAAAATAATGCCAGAGCGGGGAAATAACCGACTCTATCTTCTTCTGATCTGCCCCGTACTGGATGAGGGCGTCAAGGTAGAACCCGATCTGCCATGGCCAGACCATGCCGTTATGATATGAGGCATCTCCTGTATACCTGCCAGAATAACCGGGTGATGCAGGCGATAGGGTTCTGATCCCATATGGGGTGAGCAGTTCACGTTCGATCACTTGTAAAGCACGGTTTCCATCATCAAATGGAACGAGACCTAATGCCAGGGCGATAATCTGGTTTGACCTGATGGTTGCATCATCAGGGCCCAGGAGATCATACAGGCATCCGGTATCCGGGTTCCAGAATGCCTCAAACTCTTTCCGTGCATCTGTTGATCTTACCGGAGTTGGAATCTTCAGATATTCCAGGAGTTCAAGAGCGAGGATCCATAATGCGTTGATCTCAACCGGTAATCCGGTACGTGGGGTGTATGAAGTATCCATCCAGGTGGATCCTGCCTCTACCTGGATCAGGTTTCCATTCAGTGATGCAATACCACTACCTGGATACGCGGTGATGAGATCCTCTATCTCATGCCTGATCGTTGATACGAACGGGGACCCGGGAAGTTTCTGCACATACTGGAAGAGTGCCCAGAAGAACCAGAGCGTGGTATCGGCAGCATGAAACGAGTCTGGGTACCGGTTCACCAGCAGGCCTCCTTTCCTATTTGCAAGATGCCAGCGAAAGAGATCTTCTGCCTCCCTGAATCTGCCGTTCTCAAGCAGCAGACCGGGCAGGCTGATAAACGTATCACGCCCCCATGGCTCGGTAAACCAGTGATAACCGGCATGTATCTGGTTGTTTGAAACACAGATCCGTGCAGCATGGTCAAGTATATCACGAGAGTCTTTCTGTATTGTTGTTGCCTGACTCATGAAATTCTGGGGAACGAACCTGATCTCAATGACCCCGTCAGTACAAGGACCGCTGAAGTAACCGGGACTCACCAGGTCCTCCCTGGCATCGTATCCACGCTCCTGTTCCCTGGGATATCGGGCGTTGTGATACCGCTGTAGATCATGGGAAAATGGAAGTGAAGCACTGACCCTGCACCCGTTCAGGATCAGTTCACCAGCATCAGCGTTAGTCTCCACAAGCGGTTCATGCGAGAGGTCTTTTACTGAACGCCTGGTCATCAGGGGTCTTATCATCATTGAGATGGTGCCGGTGATCTCGTACCTGATCGTAAGCCCGTCATGTAATATGAACGATCTTCGTATCCGTGCACCCGGAATTGCAAACTCCTGTACAACAGGATAAATGGTGGCACCGAGTGTCAAGGCAAGCCCTTCACCGACAAAGGTCTCTCCCCACCACCCAGATGAAAGACGTATTCCGTTCGCCTCATCATGGAGAGCGCTGAGCAGTACCTCTCGTTTGTGAATGAGCAGTCCATGGTACCGTCTTGTATTCCCGGCAAATGATGATGAGCAGTACATCTCACCGTCTACCATCAGAAATTCTCGTGAACCAGCGATATCAGGATCTCTGAGTTCCCGCCCGTATCTGATCAGGTTGGGAATTGAGGTAAGATCTTCAGCATGCACAGCGCTCAGTTTCAAACACCCCGGATCGGTTATACCTCACGGTACACATGCATCACCTGTTCAGCAATGGAATCCCAGAAGAACCGCCGGTCCACCTGGTTATAGCCTCCGCGTCCCAGCCTGTTTCTCTCGTTCGGGTTATCCAGATAATAGTTTACTCCCCAGGCTATTCCATCAGGAGTCGGATCCACCACAAGGCCGGTGACCCCGTGCTCTACGTTCTCGGCTAGTCCGCCGACCCTGCTCACTACTACAGGCCGGTTTGCACTCCATGCCTCAAGCAACACGATCCCAAATGGCTCATTCCGGCTTGGAATCACCACGATATCACTCGCATGAAGCAGCCTGACGTACTCAGAATCAGTGATAAATCCGGGAAACTGTACTGGCATTCCCGCCGTCCTGCTGATAAGCCAGTCCTTCATCCCCCCGCACCCAGCCATGATAAACTGAGCATTCCAGAACCGGTCAAGAATTTTTGGCATTGCATCGACCAGAATATCCGGGCCTTTCTGATATACCAGTCTTCCAATGAAGACGATCAGCGGGGCAAGGTAGTGAATTCCGTATTTCTGCTTGATTGCTCCCTGATTGATACTTACATCAAACTGCTCTTTGACCACTCCGTTTGGAATCACTGAAATTTTTCCGGGATCAACCTTGTAGAGATCGATTACCTCCTGCCTGAGCAGTCCGGATACTGCAATACATCGTCTGGCAGTAAGTCCTCCATACCATTCCTTTCCGCTGATCTCATGGTACTCCCACCAGTCTCCATGTACACCTCCGTTCCTTCCAAATTCTGTAGAGTGATACGTGAACACGGTTCGCCGGTGTCTGAGCAGGTGTAATGCCTCAACCATATGCCAGTCATGGAAATGGAGAATATCAAATGGTTCTGTGTCAAACTGGTAGAACCGTTCGACAAGGCCATGTGAGAGACTTGCACAGTATTCCACGATATTGGATCCCTGCGGGTGCCACACATGGTATGAGACTCCACACACCTCAAAATCCTGATCCCCACGGGTAAAAAAGTGGACCTCATGTTTTTTTCCGAGCGACTGGGCCAGGTATGTGGCAGCGTTAGAAAGCCCGCCGACCCGCTCTGAGTACAGACTTTCCCAGCAAAAAATAGCAATTTTGAGTCTTTTTCCGTTATCCATGGTACTCCATGCTGTCAATACCCGGTAACTTCTGAAGGTGCAGGTACTTAAAAGACCTGGTGAAATGCCATGTATCGATGATAGTGTGCAGAGGGCGATCAGCCATTACCCGCGTAACGGCGATAAAATCCCTAATCATATACAGAGGATAGATGATTATCCTATTAAATACCTCTCCGTTCTGGTTCAGGCAAGAAACTATTTGGTATCAGCAGGTACAGACTGTTCAGAAAAACTGGGTTTTCGTGGGTATAATTGGTATGATTTTGAATCATCAGTTGGTAATCGCAGGCATGGTGATATTTTTTGTTCTTCTGATCTCTCCTGGTCTGGGTGAGCCAACGCTCCCATTGGTTTCAGATAATTATACCGGATCCGGTCAGCATGGTGCAGTAGATACTGATGGTACCGATCCTGCCTATCGACCTGCAGCAGTGATGAGCTGGTCTGACAAGACGATGGTTTCAGGACTGATAAAAAATTTCCAGAAAAGTTTTCGCTATGAATCAGGATTCATGATCTGATCCTGATCTCATAAGTTCCATAATTCGTCACACCGTTTTTCTGCTGCGTGAATCAGATCCTGGCGTGAATGTGCCGCTTCCAGGGCCTGAGCAAGTGTTTCATCACCAACTGCAGACCTGGCCCAGGCTGCCAGATCTCCCCGTTGCTGATGATAGGTAATCGAGTCTGCAGGAACCACGGGGAGCATCTCAGCAAACTGATCCAGATCAAATGCAACATGCCCGGTGAATCCGAATGGGCTTGAGAAATAAAATGCATTGTCGATGCTCATCGACCGGAGTGGGAACATGTTCTCCTTTTCAGGATCATTTCTGATACACTGTTCTTCATAATCGGCAATGATATCCATGTAGGTTATAAATGCCTGATGTTCCGGCTGATGGCTGAAATATGAATGTACTTCTCCGCAGGATCCATTCTTGCAGGACATATAATAGAAGTGATCACTGATCTGCAGACATCTCCAGAGGCGTTCATCACAGGTGAATTTATGAGACCGCTGAATCGCTCTGACTGCATTCTTCTGTTTACGGTTTTCTATCCAGGCAGTTGCATCTTTCTCAGCATCAGCCCAGGAGATCGGAACCGGTATTGAGAACGATTCCCTGACTGGGTACTGCAGGATATCTGAAGGATTGATCATCTCGACTCCTGCCCGCCTGAGTTCAGGTCCTAGGTGTCTGAAGAATTCAAGAATTCCCGTGTCTGCCCAGTAATGTTCTCCTATCGTTTCATAGTCAATGAATACCGGAATAAAATCACCCGGTGTCTGTGACACCCAGTGAGCGTACTTTTCCGCGGTCAGTGGCCAGGCTTCCCAGTCCCTGCAGGTGAATCTGAATGCGATGTCATCAGAGAGTTTAAAATTCCGCATAACGAGAGGAAGGCCTTCACACTCGTAAAGGAAATTGGGACTTCTCCATGTAAGGACATGATCAACTCCTTCGGTGAAACAGGCTGAGAACCCCATCTCCCTGACATGCTTCGCAATCCGGTTATCAAAGATGAACTCGGTGTTTTCAAAGATCCGTGGTGTCACTCCGAACACATCATGAAGCATCTGCCGGTGCTGGTTCACCTGCTCTCTGAACTCATCCATTTCCCAGAAAAGACTTGATATGCTGTGGAAATAGGTCTGGCAGATCATCTCAACGTTGGGATGTTTTGCTGCCTGTACAAAGAGATCCAGCACATCCGGAGCCCACTTCTCCAGTTGTTCCACCAGCACTCCTGATATCGAGAATGCACAGGCAAATCCGTCATCAAGTTGATCCAGAATGAGTGAGGTTGCAGGACCATAACATTTGTCACATACTCTGAGCAGGATCTCCTTATTTGCTGGATCAAAGTATCTGCTGTAATGGTCATGTTTATCATCTTCCTGACCATATACGAATGATTTATTCAGCCGGTAGGGTTGGTGCACCTCAAATCCAAGGCAGAACTGCTTCATCCGGTTCCTCGTTCATACTGTAGAGTCCAACTTGTTGTGGTTAGATTTGGTAATACGAATGAAACAAAAATCCGACAAAAATGCATACCATGTTAAATTCTCACTCCTCTATAAATACATTCGTATCCTCTGTTGCCTATGCTACTCTGCCCGGGTTGTTTACACGAAACGGGAGAAATCTATATACGAACCAGCGGTGATGCTATCTCATGGAGATCTGGGTGAATCAGGTACTGGCAGATCCGGTTCTGATCGCCTTTATTATTCTTACGCTCTTTGCCGCTATATGGAAATTTTTACGGGTCTGGATACTATCAATCTTCATCTGTTCCCTCATTGGTGCTTTAATCATCGTGATTCTGGTTACCATCGGTCAGATTGCCGGGGCAGATGATCTCATCAGGCATTTCATCACCTCTCAATATCGAATTTTGGGTACTCTGACGCTCACGTTTCGAGATATTATTCTCATTCTCCTGCTCATTGTTTCGTTTCAGCTTGCACTGGCAGGTCATACCCTGGAGATTGAATCCAAATTTCATGAACGACTGTTATGGATTCCTAAAAGGGGGTGTCATCATTATGAGATGGAACACACGCTTGAACCGGAATTAAAAAAATTGTAACTGATCTTCTGACCGTTTCCGGGCCAGGTGTGGAACTCACGTGGTTCCGATATCTTCATTCCAGAGATCAGGATATTTGGTTATAAACGATCTCATCATTTCAATACATCGCTGATGATCAAGATCGAGTACCCTGACCCCGTGTGATCGCATAAAGGCTGCTGCTCCTTCAAAGGTACGTGATTCTCCGACAATAACCTCGGGAATCCTGAACTGGACCACAGCTCCGGCACAGAGATAACATGGCATAAGAGTTGAGTAGAGGGTGCATCCGGCATAAGACCCGATTCTACCAGCATTACGAAGACAGTCTATCTCTGCATGAACCATAGGATCTCCTTCCTGCACCCGCCGGTTATGACCCCTCCCGATAATTTTTTCATCCCTGACCAGTACTGAACCGATCGGAATGCCCCCCTCCGCGAGGCCGGATTCTGCCTCCCGTATCGCTTCTTCCATGAATTGGTTCATATGAGGACTTTTTTTCTGTTCCGGTGTACCGAGTATCTCATCACCTGACTGCCAGAGCGGATCCACGATAGCGAGAAAGATCAATTCATCATCACCGGCGTTTTCAATGAACTGGACCTGACCCGGGGGGATGTATACCAGTTGTCCTTCTGATAAATGTCTAGATTCACTCCCGATATGCATGATGCCTTTTCCCTGCAGGATGTAGTAAGCCTCTGACGATCTGAGCAGGGTATGAGGAAGGGTTTTTTTCCCTGCCGCAACTCTGGCGTGGGCGATACTGTACCGGGCAGATACCTGATCCCCAAAGAGCATGGGGTGGAACAATTCACCTAGCAGCGATAAATCCATCACTTCCCGGTAGGGAATCGTACTGATATCTGTTATGAGCATACCTCCGGTAGAACCTGTAGATATTTGAAGATGGCTGAACCTGCTGATACTGGTACTACCCAGGGTTACTCATACCGGCATGCTCTTCTATTATCGAGGCTGAAATGTCAGCATTACCATGATTTCGACCATCATTCTGATTGTTCTCTGTCTCATCATTCTGGTAGCACTCTGGTACCTGGTAAAAAAGGCAATGCATCTGGTGATTAATTCGATTCTAGGTCTTATTCTTCTGATCGTCATCAACCAGATTCATCTGTTTGGCATGTTCGGAAAACCGGATATCCAGATAAATGCTATCTCGGTCATTGTTTGTGCCTTGGCCGGAATTCCTGGAGCAATTCTGCTGGTGATTCTTCATTATGTCGGGATGATATAACCTGACTTCTTTTTAAGAAAAGTAAAATCAGGATGATACCTGATCGATGGCCTCAGTTTCGTTTGTTACCTTTTGATCTTCAGATCCGGTGATCACCAGTGCCAGAATCCCCGAGTCTGCACCCATGAATACATCAGATCCATCATACGTTCCCCGGTAATAATGGAATCCTGGTCTGGTTGGAATATCAACCATAGCAACTGTTCCATCTGTCCTGGTTGTTACATTTTCCTTACCATTCATGTACCAGGTAAATCCGTCCTCTGAGAAGTACATCTTCACCGGTTCACCGGCAAGGGGATTTCCATCAGGATCAGAGAGCGTGAAGGTGATCGTCGCCTTCTCGTGTACCTGAATCTCTTCAGGTTCACTCCGTACCGTCAGAATTGCAGAGAGTTGAGAAGCGTTTATGTCAACCGGGCCCCTGACGGTAAGCGGAAGAATCTGGGAGAAAAGAGGTTTTCCTGTCTGTTCTTTTTTAGATATTACTGCCATGTATGAGATTCCGGTCATATTCGGGCCGCTGACATTGAAGGCATAATATCCATCATCATTGGTTATCGCTTCTGAACAGTTTTCATACCGATCCCATATCCGGTCTGCAAAATTATACCAGTAGAGATACAGACGTCCAGCTCCAATTCCATCTCCGTTCCCGTCTGAAAACCATCCCGACACGGTGATATTTTCACCCGGCCTGATAATGACGGCGTTAATATCAGCGTCAATCTTTCTTTTTCCGGTCCGTTCCCGTGCCGGAGGAGAGAAGTCATCTGTATTCTCGAACGTGGATCTGACCTGATCGGAGAACAATGGAGATCCCTGTCCATCTGAAGAAACAGCCCTGAACTCAGACGAAGAAGGGCCAGTCAGATGATATGATGCCATATATCTGCCACTGGTATCGGTAGCAACCGTATCTCCGATCACTACATACCCGTTCTCATCTTCTGCTTTCTCTATTGAGACCGGAGTATAAGGGACCGGATGATTTCCATTACCGGTGATCATCCCTGAGAGGGTCACATTCTGACCTGAAACATAGGTCTCCGGAGTGACCTCAAGAGTAAGGCTGCTTGCATTCGTGTGAAGATTTCCCGTATTATCGGGTGATTCAGGATCGACCAGGCTGGCTATGGCATCCCCGGAAGAAATATCTGACTGGTTCACGGTGTGTGGAGTCGCCCTGACTTCTTTCTCGTAACTCCTGGTGATGTTCTTCTCTTTGAGGTCAGAACCATCAAACCAGGCCTGGTATCTGATAACCCCAGTCGTACTCGCGGAATCGGTAACCCGGAAATCACCGTTTTCATCGCTGGTCAGATTCAGATACGGGGTTGGGGCCGTATTGTTCCCCCGTGCCAGAACGATTGGTACGTTTTTGATCGGACCAAATATCGAGGTGATCGATCCGGTGAGGTTTACCTCAGAATCCTGAGGAAGATAATACTGATCCGGGCTGATTGACAGGGTAATCTGGAGCCCGGTCAGCATAGTCGTGTTCTCCGGGATAGCCAGGATTTCACGCCATTCATCAGTAGTATGCTCATCGAGCAGAGCTGCGGAAGATATGCCCGGCACCACAATCAGGGTAAAGAGCATCAAAAAACAAAGTGGTCTGATTTGCATGATACACCATCATCCTAATATCGATCTGATAGGATCTGCACCAGGCTGCAGGTATTTGAATTCGCGGTACCGATCTTCGAGCTCCTGGATAGATCTCGCAACATACTCATCAGATCGTTTATACATCTTGGATCTGATGTTCTTCTCCTGATCTGGTCGTAGTATGATGGCCTGTTCGTACCCTTTGATACCATCAGTATAGAGATCAGTCTGTTTCAATGATGGAGATGCATTTATTCCTGCAGTCGGTATTGTCAACAGGGCAAAGATCACATCTGATCTTTTCTCCCAGATCCTGCCATCTTTCGGGGTGAGATTTGCCAGTCTGGAATAGCGATCAAATGCCTCAAGATAACGGGTCCGTTCAAGTGCAATATCTGCAATAGTACTCAGGTACTTTGGATTGTCGGTCTGAATAGCGAGAATACTATCAAAGATACTATCTGCCTCACTCTTTTTCCCGGCTTTTACCAGCAATCTTGCTTTCTTGATGAGAAACTGTGGATTTAGGGGATCCCAGGAAAGTGCCTGATCCAATGCCTCCATAGCACCGGCGTCATCACCAGCAGCGAGCAGGGCATCACATTTTAGCACATAAAGGTCAGACTGCTCATTATGTGTAGCAATAAAGTAATCGTAAACCGCAACTGCAGTTGTGGGTCTTCCTGATGATGTTGCAACCTCGGCAAGAGACATCCCGATGTTCTGTTTGAGATCTTCAGGCATGACAACTCCTGTTGATTTCTGCACGGTATCGGTTAACTCCAGAAATGCTACCGGAACAAGCAGAATTAGTGCTAATAAAATCAGAAGGACGAAGAGGGTAATTGTTAGTATTCGCATCGGTTCCTCACTGAACTACGGTGATATACGGTGGATAATGGGTAATGAAGGGGTGAGTCAGGATATCATCTCTCATCATGACTGGTGGGGCCTGATCTCTCCGGCCAACCTGTAAAATGGCGATGGATCACCTGATCTGATCGGCCGCCCTTCAAACCAGGTATCTATCAGACCCGGAGAGAGAAGATGGGCTAACATTCGCATTTCTCGCAGACTGTACTGACCTGGGGATGTCGGGCTGTCAATGTAACAATACGTGTACAATGAACCAAAGAGTGGGAGCAGGGGCCGTGCGTACCGGCATACCGTTCCGGTGACACTGACGATTAGCGGTTTCGGTGCTGTATACGTGAACTGAAGCAGAGTCAGGAGATCGTCAGTATCCTGTGGCTGCACTGCAATCTTGGGAATATCTCCAAATGATCTGAGTTCATGATACAATGCCATAAGGGCATCGGGTGTGAGCATCTCATTCTTGTGGCAGGACGCGATCACGGCGATTCCCATCTTCTTCAGCCTGGCTGCATGTTCCCGGAATCTGATCTCCACATCTACCATGGTAACGAGCGGGAGGAGTGGAATAAGCCGATCCATCCAGGTGGAAGGATTACCGGCAAATGCTCCCCCTTCGTCACTGGATCGCAGTGTCAGAATGATTGGTCCCTGAAATGTTTCAGCAAGATGCTGCATCCGCTCTTCTATTGGTTCAGTAATAAGGTCAAGTCGAACTTCTACAACATCTGCATCTTTAATCTGTTCTGAATCAAACTGGCGGGGACTGGAGAGTGATACCACCGTCTGGATGAGGGAATTATTCTTCATTTCCCCGGAGATCATCTCCTCATACCCTCCCGACAATGGTTACTCCTGAAAATCTGGTTGCTGGAAGGATAAGCGATCCCAGGGTTCTGGTATCTGCTGAACAACCTTCAATGTGTTTGAGCATCTCAAACACATTCCCCGAAAGCATCCCGGTCTTTATCGGGGTATCCAGGGTTCCATTCTTCACCCGGAATGGGCCGGCCAGTTCAACGGAAAAGTCTCCTGACATCGGATTTGCAGTATGGGCACCGACGATGTCATGAATGTATATCGCATCATCGGTCATAACATCCATCACCGGTCCGTTTAAAATGAGGTTATGATTGCCGATGCCGGGTGCCCCGTTCATACCGGTTCTGACTCCATGCCCGGTTGGCTGCATTCCATATCGGTATGCAGTCTTCAGGTCATAGGCAAATGAAGTGAGAACTCCCTTATCAATGAACGCGGTCTTCTGCACCGGTGTTCCTTCACCATCCCAATAACAGTTACCGATACCACGGTGATCAAATGGATCATCGATGAGCGAGAACCTGGGATCCATCACCTCTTCCCCCATCTTTCCTGCGAAATAGGATCTACCGGTATGCACATTTCTTCCTGAAAGAGCCGGCACAAAGGTTGCATCAAGCAGGCTGGAGAGAGCAGTCGGGGCTAGGATGATATCATATGTTCCCGTTTCTATCTCTTTCCCGTCCTTTCCCTTAGCTGCATAAAATGCCGCCTGCTCTCCGACAAACTCGGGTTTCACTGCTTTCAGATTCCAGGTTGAATCATATTCAAATCCGGTTGACTGATCTGCAATCATCTCAAGCGAGAGGCTGACGTGGGTATCTCTGGCCTCATACCAGAGTCCGGAACTGTTTGCGATCAGGTGCGACGAACAGGAGAGCGAGACTCCGCCACCGGTTACCTCAGCAGGCCAGGTTTCAGATCCCTGAAGCATCCTGTCGATGAGATCTTTAGCGAGAGCCGGATCTGCTTTGATATCCGCGTCAAATGCAAGTGACTCCTTGGGAAGATCAACAGGTTTAGGAAGCCCTTTCCAGTCAACCGCGTCGGAAAATTTCGCACTTGATATCGCTGCATCAAGGCATTTTTTCCATGACTCCTGATTATCTGTTGATGAGATCCCGATCCTGCCATCTTTGATGATTCTGATCACAAGACCGGATCCTTCTGAACGGGTACCGATCTCGATCTGTTTTCGCTTCAGCTCTGCTGAAATGGCATCCCCATGCCCGACGCAGACCTCGATCTCATCGACCCGGCTCTCTGCTGCCTTCAGGATCTGCTCAACAGACATCACAGCCTCCAACGATGGCATCCCTGAGTAGAAGATGTGGAGCACCATCAGTTACTGGTACTGTCTGACCACCTTTCCCACAGTATCCCGGGTGTAACGCCCGGTCTTTGGCTACCAGTTCGACTGAATGAAGGGTTGAAAGGATCTCACCCGCGAGAGAGACATCACGCACCATGGCGGTGCATTCCCCTCCTTCAACCAGGTATCCATATTCAGCATTGAACTGGAACATACCCCTTCCCGGGTCAACCTGACCGCCACGTGAACCCTTGAGCAGAATACCATTCCTACACGACTCGAGGATCTCTTCAAACGAGGCATCCCCGTTCTCAATGAAGGTATTGCTCATTCTGACAATCGGAATCTCTCCTGCCATTCCCCTGCAGTGTCCGGGAACACCGTCACCGACTCTGGCTAGGGTCTCTTTAGAATGGAGGTATGAGTTCATAATCCCGTTTCTGATGATCTCTGTCCGGCTGGTTGCAGAACCTTCATCATCAATCGGACAGAATCCAAACTCGACCAGTGAGGGATCATCAACGATGGTGATACTGGAAGAGCCGATCACTGATCCGATCTTACCCTTCAGCACCGAATTTCCTTCTCTTACCAGGTCTCCTTCTGCTGCATGACCCACTGCTTCGTGGGCAAAAACTCCTCCGAGTTCAGGGTCAAGGATTGCATGCATCTTTCCCCCCTTTGCAGGTTTGGCATCGAGAAGAGATACCGCCCGCTCTGCTGCTTCACGTGCAACGTTCTGGCGGTGCCTGATATTCAGCCCTTTGATGGTATGGTCCCGTTCATATCCCATCTGGACGATTCCGCTCCGGCTTGCGACCGCAAGCACGGAGAATCCACACCGGCAAAGTTCATACTGATATTCATTTCCTGATGAATCAGTTACAAATATCTCCTCTGCTTTTTCAGTGTAGGTCACCCTGCGGCTGGTAATATGCTCTCCCGCTGCTTCTTTTTCGAGATCAAGCAGGATTGCAACCTTCTCTTCAATTCCAATATTTCGGGGGTCCTCCCCGATTTTTGGGATCTGATGAATCTTTGAAGGAACTTCTGCTATCTCAACCCGTTCGTTAGTGATAACCGAGGCATTCATCGCCTGTGAGAGAAGTGATCGATTCAGATGTTCTGATCCGATCTGATCACCTGATACCGAAAGGACTCCCCATCCCGCTTTACCAAGGGCACGGATGGTGGCTTTATCGTAAAAAGAGGTACCAGCCTGTTCTACCTTCCCATTATCGATATCTATTTGGGTAATTTCTCCCCTGACCCGTCTGATATCGTAATATCGTGGCTCTGCCTGCATCAGGCAACCGTCCGTGGTACGGGGATCTCAGAACCCAGTATTGATTTGGTGGTTGAATGGGTGATTGATTTTATCCGGTGCAGGAAATTTGCACGATCTTCCGGAACCAGAGCGATATCGAGTACTTCCTCAATGGAGGTGACCGGGATGATCTCCACAAGGGATTTGTACTCCTCTTCAATGAGCACGTCCTCAAGGTTTGCCTTTGGGATGATGATCTTTTTGATCCCTGCCTTTGCAGCAGCCTCTATCTTGTAAGTTACTCCTCCGATGGGCAGTACATCCCCTCTGACTGAGAGTGATCCGGTCATCGCGATATCTTGTCTGACCGGGATCTGTTCAAGAGCACTGATCGCAGCGGTTGCCACGGTCACTGATGCAGAGTCTCCCTCAACACCCTGGTAAGTCCCGATAAACTGGATGTGGATATCGATATTTCGAATGTCCTTCCCGGTGAACCGTTTTAGGATAGCTCCGACGTTCTTGATCGATTCCTGGGCTATCTCTTTGAGCAGACCGGTTGCGATGATCTCACCGCCATCACCCTGTGCAGGGGTTATTGCAGCCATGATCGGCAGTACGGATCCGGCGTCACTTCCCATAACTGCAAGACCATTCACTCTTCCGATCTGGGTTCCTTCAACGACTGCAAGTTCGTATTCACGGGTTCTCTTGATCACCTGTGCAGAGATCTGATCTTCTATGGAACGGGCAGTCTTCTTTGCCTCGATCACATGGGCACGGGTGGTAAGATCTGCTGACTCCTGTCGTGCCAGATCCCCTGCTACCCTGATCAGACCTCCCATATCACGCAGTTTGAGGGTCAGGTGCCCTTTCCTGTTCGACCGTCTCCGTGCTTCGTGAAGCACTTCTTCGATGGCACTGCGATCAAAGTGTGGGATCATCCCGTCGTTTTTGATCTCCTGGGCGATGAACCTGATGAACTTCTCCTGGTTTTCAGGACTGTCAGGCATGGTGTCTTCCATGTACACTTCATATCCGTTTCCTCTGATACGGGAACGAAGTGCAGGATGCATCCCTTCGATGGCGTCCAGGTTACCTGCTGCAACCATAACGAAGTCACAGGGTACCGGTTCAGTCCTGACCATCGCTCCTGATGAACGTTCACTCTGGCCGGTGATGGCAAATTCGCCTTCCTGCATTGCGGTCAGCAGACTCTGTTGAGCTGCAAGGCCAAGGGTATTGATCTCATCAACGAACAGAACGCCCTTGTGTGCTCGGTGGATTGCACCAGCCTCTACCCGGTCATGAGCCGGGGTTTCTAGCCCGCCTGACTGGAAGGGATCATGTCTGACATCTCCGAGCAGGGCACCGGCATGGGAACCGGTAGCATCTACAAATGGGGCGGTGGTGGTCTTGTCATGTGAGACCAGAAGTTTTGGCACCATCTGTTCCTCTCGCGGGGTTGCATACCGAAGTGCCATAAATACGAATGCAGCTGCGATGATACCCATCAGCCACTGATACGTGATGAACGAGTACCCGATAATCCCGAGCATCAGGATCATGATGAGGGTATTTCTCAATTGTGCCTTTTTTCTGGCTTCAGTCTTATGGGCAGTAACGATCTCCTTTCCCCTGCCTGACTTAACCGTTCGTATTATCGGCTCGTTTGAGTCCTCGGAGTTCGGGTACACCAGGATGTCCTGCATCTCCTCCTTAGGCAGAAGTTCAGCCATTGCCTTGGCCAGCATTGACTTTCCGGTACCGGGTGTCCCGATCATCATCACATGGCGTCGCTGTATTGACGCTTTTCTGATGACTTCAACTGCATGGTCCTGACCTATGACCTGATCTATCAGACTCTCCGGAACCTGAATGACCCGTGAAGTACCGTCATCTGCCTCCACCGGATTTTGTTCAGATATGGTTTGTTGCCCTGCTTCACTCTGCGCAGTAATCGGTGACTGGTTCTCTGCAGACTCCGGGTTCTGCTGACCGGTCCCCTCGACCAGGGGCTGAAACGAATCTCCCTGATCCTCCGGAATATTGGTATTTAGTAACTTCTCTCCCTCGGTATCCATTATCGCGTGTACACCTGCATGGCGGTTAATCAGTATTCAATCGGGGACAATTGTTTAAGTACTTTCAGCAAATGTATAGGCCAGCATGAAGATCGTCAGCACCCGGCGTTCCCAGGTTCTTGCCGGCAGAATAGCAGAGTTCCTGCACAAGCCGCTGGTGGATGTCAAATGGACCCGGTTTCCTGATGGCGAGATCTATCTGCGGACCGGTGAGATATCAGATCAGATGGTAATCGTGGGAAGTCTGGTTACCAGTGATGATCTGGTCGAACTGTTGCTGCTTACCGATGTATGCAGTAGTGCAACAACCACTCTGGTATTACCCTATATGGGTTATGCCAGGCAGGACAAGCAGTTCAATCATGGCGAACCACTCTCTGCCCGGATTATTGCCCGCACCCTTGGATCCGGGGTAACGAATATTGTCACCATCAACCTGCATGAAGAGTCCATCATACCCTTCTTCGGTGTTCCGGTCAGGGATCTCTCGCTTGCACCAGATATGGCTGCGACAATAAAGACCCTTACCTGTAAATCCCCGCTCATTCTTGGCCCGGATATCGGAGCTGCAAAACTGGCCCGTGAGATTGCCGAAGCAGGAGGATGGGAAGCAGATCATCTTCATAAGGTCAGATTATCAGGTGTGGAAGTCAGGATAGAGCCCAAAGAAATCCCGGTAAAGGGCAGAGATGTAGTAATTGTGGATGATATCATCTCTACCGGTGGGACCCAGGCAACCGCTGCTTCCATGCTTTTTGAGCAGGGGGCTGCTTCAATCTCGACGGTCTGTGTGCATGGAGTACTATCAACCGGGGCCTATACTCATCTGAAAAGCGCTGGTATCACCCGGATAGTGAGTAGTGATACTATTGAGAGTGCCTGCAGTGATTACTCTGCGGCCAGGATCATCGCAGATGCAATCAACAGATAATCAGGAAGATCATGGTTCAGGGTCTGATGGAGCAGTAACTCCAGATGAAGTGAAGAAGATCCTTATCCTTGATACTTCAGCATTTTTTCTCTCCATCCCTCTCGATGGGATTCTGTTTACTGTCCCCCGGGTTGAGAAAGAACTAAAAGATCTTCGTGGGAAAGCGAGGTTTGCGGTACTTCTTGATGGGGGGATGGAAATTCGTCCTCCTCTTCAGAGATCTCTCAAGACTGCACAGGGAGCAGCTGATAAGATTGGTGACCTTCGGGTCCTGTCAGAGACAGATACCGATCTGATCGCTCTGGCTTTGGAACTCGGAGGAACGCTGGTTACTGATGATTTTGCAGTACAGAACACCGCCCTTGCCCTGAATATTCCGGTGCAGTCCATTATCCAGCGGGAAGCATCACCCCGAATATGGCAACTCAGGTGCACCGGATGCGGCAAATATTATGATCAGATCCCGACCAAAGCAGGTGATTGTCCCATCTGTGGTTCGGCATTAAAACGAAAGAATAAATAGATATCTGCAGATCTCTTTCCAGATGTCTACGATCGAAGATCTCATTCAACGGGCACGCCACCTGAGAAGTGAAGGTCATAGCCCTGGTCAGATCGCGGACGAACTCTCTCTTTCCATGGAGACGGTGACCTGGCTTCTGACTCAGGAAAAGGGTGCGTCAACACCTAAAGATGTCCATATCGACTGGACAGCGGTCAGTGGTGATGCAGTACTGCTTGAGCAGAGTGCCATGATGCTGCTCTCGCGATATCATAAGATGCAGCAGGATGCAACATCTCCTACTGCCATTGTCGGGATATCGATATCAGGAATTCCTCTGGCAACGTTTATGTCTGCAGCTGAGACGAGTCGTCTGGCCATATATCATCCTTCAAAGCACAGTACGGTTGAGAACCCGGTCGGTTCTATGAGCGGGAACTTTGAGATCAATCCTGGTGACCGCTGTGTCGTTGTTGATGATGTTATCACTTCCGGAGATACGCTCCATGAGGTTGTCGCCTATCTGAAGAATCATGGATGTACTCCGCTTGCCTGTTGTGTAATCTTTGATAAGCGCGGAATCCGTGAAATTGAGGGCGTCCCTGTCTATAGTCTCTTCAGAATTTCCCGAATAGATTAATTCATTTTTCTTTTCTGCAGGGTTACACAAGCATTATATAGAACCTTAAATCCACCTGTATCCATACGGAGGATACTCTATGCTTGCGCAACAGCCTGTTATCATCTTACGAGAAAATGTAGAGCGGACGCACGGATATGAGGCGCAGCGCTCAAATATAGCGGCCGCAAAGGCACTCGCCGAGGCTGTCAGATCTACTCTAGGTCCCCGGGGCATGGACAAGATGCTCATCGATGGAAGCGGGGACATCACCATTACCAACGACGGAATTACGATTCTTGATGAGATCTCAGTCCAGCACCCGGGAGCCAAGATGGTCATTGAGGTATCCCGGACTCAGGACGAAGAAGTAGGGGATGGAACCACCACTGCAGTTGTGCTGGTTGGATCCCTTATGGAGCAGGCTGAAATTCTGCTGAATAAGAAGATTCACCCCACGGTAATTTGTAAGGGATACCGGATGGGAATGACCCGTGCTCTTGCTATTCTCGATGGGATGGCCACTACCGTTGATCCTTACAATAAGGGGATCCTCTCCTCAATTGTGCAGACTGCCATCACCGGTAAGTCAATTGAGAACGTGAAAGAGAAGATCAGTGAGATTGCGGTAGAAGCAGTCACTGCAGTTGCAGAGAAGAACGGGAAGAAGGTAACGGTTGATGAGGATGATGTGCAGATCAAGTCCCACACCGGCTCTTCAATGGATGATGCAGAACTGGTTCAGGGAGTTGTACTTGAGAAGACCCGTGTCAACCAGGCAATGCCCCGGTTTATCAAGGGAGCAAAGGTAGCTCTGGTTACCAGTCCACTTGAGATCCGTAAGACTGAGGTCAAATCCAAGATTAAGATCAACAGCACTGAACAGGTTGAGGCATTTGGACTGCAGGAACGCGAAGCACTCAAAGCAATGTCTGACGCAGTTATTGCAACCGGTGCAAACGTCCTTCTCTGTCAGAAGGGCATCGCTGATTCAGCCCAGTACTTCCTTGCCAAGGCAGGAGTTATGGCTCTTGAAGATGTCCCAGAAAAGGACATGAAGTTCGCAGCCCGTGCCCTGAATGCAACCGTTGCCAACAAGGCCGAAGACCTCACCAAGTCCATGCTTGGAACTGCTGCAGGGGCAGAGGAGATTGAGGACACCGAGATGACCAAGATCTACGGTGCCAAGAATCCGAAGACCGTAACCATTCTGCTCCGTGGAACCACCCGGTACCTGGTTGATGAACTGGAGCGGGCGATGGTAGACGCCACCCGTGTGGTCATGGACACAATGGAAGACGGGAAGTATGTTCCTGGTGGTGCTGCAATCGAGACCGAGTTAGTCGTTAAACTTCGTGATTATGCTGCAACCATTGGTGGTAGAGAACAGATTGCAATTGAGGCCTATGCAGATGCATTCTCTATCATCCCGATCACCCTTGCCGAGAACTCCGGCATGAATTCAATCGACAAACTAGTTGAACTCAAGTCCGCTCATGCAAAAGGGAAAAAGAACTTTGGTCTGAATGTCTTCACCGGTAAAGCAGTTGATATGCTGGCTGACGGTGTTATCGAACCACTGCGGTGCAAACGACAGGCAATTCAGTCTTCAGCAGAAGCGGTTGAGATGTTGCTCCGTGTTGATGACATGATGGTCTCCCGCAATGACGGTCCGGCAGGACCGGGTATGTAATATTTTCTCATCTTTTTATCAGATGAGTTTTGAATGGTTTAATTTCCTTGTTCATCGCTCTGATCAATATTGAACATCTGTGCCGAGGTAGTCTAGCCCGGGAAGGCGGTGGTCTCGAAAACCACTGGTGCTTGCACCTCGGGAGTTCAAATCTCCCCCTCGGCGTTAAGCATAAGAGTTCAAAGCCGTGATGATATTCGGTTTGAATAGGGTTATGTATCATATATGAGAATGTTACATCTTTTTTCTGGCTGTTTTTGTTTAATCCAGAATACATAGCGGATCTTTCCGTTTGGCCATTATTTGTTGGTAATCAGATTCTGATATGCCATGACTCCTTCTCTGATAAACGATGCGTCAAGATGTCCCTTTCCTGATATCTGCTCAGTAACCCGCGCAGGGAGTGTGAGTAGGTCTGGATCAAAACTGAATCCTTCCCTGAACTTAAACTGATATTTTTCTTTTAAGATCTCTTCTCCAAGTCTGTGTAATCTGTTTTCATCCATCTCTATCCCACAGATCGCCAGGCATTCCCTAACCGTTTCTTCAGTGTAAAGATCTCTGGAAAAGAAACAGATCACCAGACTGGATAGGATCTGACGCCATGCTTCTTCAGAATAAAGTTCAAGGGCATTCTGTTGTGGATTTTTTTCTTCAGGTTTCTGATCGATACTATATCCTGCTCCATCAAGATGACTATGCCTGGCTCCGGTCAGATACCCAATGATCGCTGCCGGGCCACTAAAATAACCCGGCATCTCATTCTTGCCAAATGCTAATGCATATTCAACCCCGCCATAGATTGCTGATGCATAATCAACCCCTCTGCCAAGATCCTGGAAGAGCGGGAGCTGTTGATCTACAAGTGCCCTGAAAAACTGCAGATATCCTGGAGCATCTCCGAATTTTAGTTCAATTCCTCCCATCATCTCAAGAGAAATCAGCCCGTTCTTCAGTGCTTCGGTAGCATACGAAGCAACCACTCCTGAGGACATTGCATCCATGCCGGTTCCTTCGATCTCATCGATAAGGGTGAGGACTTCCTAGGGATCTGATACTCCCACCATGAATCCGAGTGCATAAATCAGTTCATAGTCATAACAAACCGGGGTCGTCTTGAAAAAATAGGGATCATGAGGGTAAGGAGTCCTGATCTGGGCGATATGGATACAACTAACCGGACAATGGGAACAGGCCACCCGTCGGGAGAGGAACCGGGATGCAAACTCTTCTCCTGAAAGGTTTTCTCCGTTTTCAAGTTTTGAGGCAGTAAGATTTTTAGTTGGTAGTGATCCAAGTGCCATGAGCGGAAGGATATTGTTGGGAGTGCCGATGTCGTGATATTTTTTCATCAACGGTGATTTCGTCACCTGATCAAAGAGCCGGTCATATAGTGCACGGTATTGTTTTCCATCGGTAACCGGAATGGAACCTTCACCTGATATCACAACTGCCTTGAGGTGTTTTGATCCAAAAACCGCACCAAGTCCCATTCGTCCAAAATGACGATATGTTTCGGTAGTTACCGCAGCATATCTGACCATCCGCTCACCTGCACGTCCAATTCGGAGGATTGTCCGGTTTCCTGGTATCCCTTCAAAGGATCTGATGACTCTGGCTACTGTATCTCCCCGGGCCATACCCCAGAGTGTTCGTGCATCATGAAATGAGACCTCTGTCGAAGTAATTGAGAGATAAACCGGTTTTTCAGATCTACCTGTTATCACGATTGCTCCGTATTCTGCCATCCTCATCGTGACCGCAGTCCGGCCCCCGGCATGACTTTCACCAAGATTCCCGGTCAATGGAGACTTAAACATCGCTACACATTTTGAAGCGAGGGGAAAGAGTGCAGTTAGAGTGCCGATTGCCAGGATTATCGGATTCTCCGGCCCTAGCGGATCTGCCGCTGGTGGACAAAATTCATTGAGCAATCGTATTGCAACCCCGGCTCCTCCAAGGCGTTCGGAGAAGAGCGGATTTCGATCCTTGATCCGATAGGTCTTGGTAGAGAGATCAATGATAAGAACACGGGACAGTACTGGTTCCATTCAGATCACCGTTTTGATATCCTGTAATTCGATAACCTGGTACGGGCAGTATTTTGCACATATCCCACAGTAGATACAAATGATAAGAAGATTCTTTTCGGTATCCCAACTAACAGCCTGGATAAGGCAGGCATCGATACATGATTTACATCCCGTACAAAGTTTTGGATTTAGTTTCACTCCTCCTCCTTCCCGTTTCAATAGAGCGGTATTTGGGCAGGCATCTGCACACGGAGGATCTCTGCAGGCCCGACAAACCCTGACTGAAAACCCACGCTCAATACCTCCCACCGAACTGATATGAATTGCAGTACGGGCAAGACCTCCACTCCCATGTCTACGATTACATGCAAACATACAGGATTGGCACCCGACACATCTGTCCATGTCGATTACGGCGAGCCGGTGTGTTGACATGAAAGTGATAATAGGAGTGAGGAGGATATCAAACAGATGTTAAATTTTGTGTCTATTCTGATATTCGACCGGTTCATTAATGAATATGGGGAGTGGATTTAACATCTGGTAAACCTGTTCTGGGTTCTTCATCCAGGTACAATTCCCATCTGATCGCATTTTCTCCCCCTACATGGTCTGGTTCTCCTCTGTATGAGAAGGGCAGATAAATTCCCACCGAAAATCATCAATTTTCACCTCCCGATCAGCCGCGAATTGCCGAATGGATCGTACCAAACACAAGGGGGTAAATCATTTTTATTTTTAAAATTCTATGTTTAAATTTAAATTTATTGATGCATCTTGAAATGTTTTGGTTACATTTATATGATAACAAAAAAGAGGCTATACTCATATGATGAAGCGAGCATTGATAATGACATGTCTGCTTCTTGCAGTTATGCTCATTTGTGGTGGGGCATCTGCAGAGAAGGTAAAGGACCTTACTGATGCC
>NZ_JAJRBM010000376.1 GCF_028679455.1 Methanospirillum sp.
CCTATGCTGCTGAAAAATCCAGATAAGATCACTTCATGCCCGGTAATACTCCTGTTGAAGGTATACTGGAGATCCTGAGATACAAATCCAAAGTGTGATCTCAGGGTAAAGACATCCCAGGAATCCTCTCCCCAGATCCTGAAGCGTGTTCCCGATTTCGAATAAACAGGATAATATTCCCGAATTATGGTTTTTATAAGTGATGATTTTCCAGAACCGTTCGGTCCGAGGATGGCGATATGTTCGCCATCGTAAATCTTGAGGGTAACTGAATTGAGGAGATTTCTCTCTCCTGCTACAACGCAAATATTTTTGAAATCGATGAATAATGGCTCTTTTCCTGACCGGGATCCTGAATCATGAGGCATGATCGTCTTTATATTTTGTTTCCAATAATATAATGCAATTCCCCCCTTGTAATCCTGATATGTTTTGATCCATAATTCCTGTCATCAGAAGCAAAAAACCTGATATCGTATATAAGAGTATTGAGAGATAGTATAGATATATGGTGACGATTGCCAATGATCCCATACTGGTTGTGAACCTGATTCTTTGCGTGATTATCCTGATACTGGGTATTCTTTGCACGAAACGAAGTGGGGAAAAACTTCCCCTGTATATTGGCATCTCATTTGGTCTGTTTGCCGTATCGCACGGAATGACCCTGATAGATCTTAAGGATATCCTGGTAATTCCCCTGATCATCACCAGATCCTGTGCATACCTGCTCGTGTTGTGTGCCCTGCTTCTGTACCTGAAAAAAACATTAATTGCCCAGGAAGCCCAGGAAGCATGGATAGATTACTATAATGAAGATATAAAACCGGTGAATTCACCAAAAAAAGAGTAAAATCGATCTTTAGTTAATTATCCTCAGGGGAGAGGATATCCAAGATTCCATCTTCTCTTGTAGGATATATCCTGAAAATGCGGTAAAATCCCCCTGTTTTTATGATGTCCATCACCGGGGGCCTGATGCAGCATAATCCGAATTTACCCCCGGTTCTTGAAATTTTCTTCCCAAGGAGTAAAAAAACCCGTAATCCTGCACTTGACAGGTATTCGGTATCCGATAAATCCAGAAGCAGGGCCTGGTTTATACCGATGGGTATCTCGATCAGTTCCTTTTCATATTCCTGCGCATTATTATGCTCAATTCTTCTTCCGGTTGTACCAATGGTAATATTTCCCAGTTTGTCGATTTTTACCAGCATTCTAATCTCATCTCTTTCGGATTAATCCGTTTTTTTCCATACGTCCGGGGGTATATGTATCTCAAACCTTGCTCCTTTACCTGGTATTCCTTTTTCAATGATAGTAATACCGGTTACATGCAATATCTCCCTGCAGAGTGTAAGCCCTAGACCGGTATTTTTTCCAAATCCCTGGCAAAAAATCCGTTCCTTGTCTTCTTCAGGTATCCCGGTTCCGTTATCTTCAATTACCAGAATAAATTCATGGTCTTCTCTCTCGATTGAGGTAATATGAATCCATGAAACGCAGTTTCCATGTCTGATGGCATTGTCGATCAGGTTGAATATCACTTTGACAGACAGGGGATCGGTATATACCAGTACCGGGGGGACGGATACGGATATCTCCACAAGACCTGAATTGATATCATAATTGATATCATGTATCGCTGATTTGATCATCATCTCTAGGGGCAGCCAGGATGGTTCGTGTAATCCGATATCCTGGTACTGCTGGGAAAAAAGGAGTTGGTTTCGTATCCTGTTGATCTGGTCCATGGCCTTTACGAGTAACTCCCTGGCAGGTTCTTCACTGACCTGTTCATGCAATAACTCCAGATATCCGGATAATGCTGTTACCATGTTGCTGATATCATGACGTGTCAGTCTTGTCAGGAGTGATATCTTTTCAGTCGCCACCCGGAGAGCCTTTTCGGCCTTTTTTCTCACGGTAATATCCCTGATGATCAGGATGATCCCTGCAGGTTCCTCGTAGGGATCCTTTACCAGTGAACCAGAGATACTCAGGTTCTTTTGTTCATCGTTCTCCTGGATAACCTCGTAATCAGACACTATCTCATTTTCCCTGATTATCTTTTTGATATCCCGGTACACCTGCTCGGGAAAGGGGGGAACAGAAAGTTTTCCATGGTTCATTCTCCATTCCTCCGGGAAAATCTTCTGGACAGACTGATTCGCAATGATTATCCGGTCATCCATGTCTGTCAGGATAAGGCCATCAGGCATTATCCTAATAATGTTCGTGGCAACCGTTTCAGGACCTAAAACAAAGAGCCCGTACTTCAGGATAGCATAGGTTATTGCACAGGAGTAGAATACTATACCGATAAAAACAAGATTGGGTGTGTAAATATTGAACATCGGGAGGATCGCTACAGATTGCGATCCAAATCCGATTACCACAAGAATTCCGACACTTAATGAACTGCTTTGTCGTCGGAATTTGTCTCTTCCAGACTGCAGGTATGCATGAAAACCGACCAGTACACCCCAGATCATGATGGCAACAAAATATATTGTAGCAATTATATATGTGGGATTATTAAATGCCGGGGTGTAATAATAAAATGCCGAATATGGGTCATAACCCACATCAAAGATATAATTGGTAAAAATATTTACGATTGCAAGGATTATTGACGGAATATACAGG
>NZ_JAJRBM010000377.1 GCF_028679455.1 Methanospirillum sp.
AAATACCCTAACTATTTTCCCTTTAATCATCTACATCATATACAAAAATGTTTTTTGGGGGTTTGGGTTGTTCGCTCGCTATGCGCGCTACCGACCCACATTTGCTCACCCATAAAAACTCATTTAACACCCGGATCAACCATCGGTGAGCGGAGCGAACCAGGCTCACCCGAGCGATAGCGAGGGCCGCAGCAACCTTTATATATATTGCCTTTAGTTGCCCTTTGTTACCCTCTGCTAAACTATAGTAACCTTTATGCTCTCGCGAGTCGATATATATGTGGTGAATTGTGATGCCTGCAAGCCCACAAACCAAAAACCGCCGGTTCAAAATCGGCATAGTTGGATTTATGACCGCAGCTGGAAGTGCGATCCACATCGACACTCCGACCGGGAAGTACATACTCCCGGCATACAAATGGGTTAGACTCTTAACCGGACAACAATCCGTATTCGGATGGGTATTAGACCTTAATTGTTCCCTCGATGGATCATGTACCATCTGCTGCACCATTGAGCAGGACCTGATCAAAGTCGAAGATCAGGAGCAACATGAAGACTATTTTATCCGGGTTGAAGACATGCGAAATCTCGCTCCCGGACAGATACTCCCGGTATATGGCACTGCTTCCCCGGCGTGGAAATACCACAAATCCGGCATATCTACCATGATAGAGAGACTCACCCGGATGACCACCCCGACTGAGGTGCCAGCATGAAGTTCAACACCGCTTCAACCTCTATCACCATTTTGGAGAAGTATCAGAAGGAATTCACACAGTACATGGCCGTGAAAGTTCCGGAGCTGCAGCAATGGCTGACAGACAAACAGTTTGCAGTCCCGTTTGCGGTCGAATGTGCTATCAGAGATCATCCGGACTGGTTTGAATTCTTCTTTCACCAATTCAGACGAGACGCGAAGTTCTACGGAAAAGACCCCGATTTCATCATCAGAGAGCGAGTCACCCAGGGCCTGACCCGTATGGAGGTCATCGCATGAGTTCCTCTTCGTTTGCCAGAGCAGAGGCTGCCTGGCTGGAACCTCCGGAATATCGCCCAACTCCTGACGACCTTGATCAGGACCTCCAGCGGGTCCGGGGAGAGGTTGAAAAACTCACCCTCGATTTTGCCGAGGAATACTGCGGCGAAATCGAAGACTCATCAGATGTAGAAGCGATCGTCACGGCCGCAAAAACCATGATCGAAGTCCTTGACGAGAAGGCAGCCGAGATGACAGAACTTGAAGAATCACTCTCTTCTCTCCCTGACCCGGATGCCGGGTATGACGATCCTGATTTCCGGGGGGATGGTGAATAATGGCACTCGTCCGGATTCAATCACCCTCAATCACCATCGAGATTGAGGGAGACGAAAAACAGATCGAAAATATCCTGCAGCTGATGAACACCGTGCAGATCAAGATCTGCAGCCACTACAACGGTATAAGAATGGGGATGAATTAAATGATACTCGTCCGATTCAAGACCGTAATCAAGGATATCACCGTTGAAGTAGAGGGAGAAGCAGAATCCCTCACCGATATCTTTGAAGCCTGGGAATCATTCATTCTCTCCACCTACCAGGTAGAGCACGAAGCCCAGCCAAAAGGTTTCAATGATCTGGATATTCACGTAAAAAACCTCTGTAATCCCATCGAAGAGGTGGACTGATGACCGAAACCCTTGATCTCTTCGGATCGGTCATCTCCTCCTACTCCCGGAGTAACGCAATAGATGACGGTATCCTGATCGAAGTTCCAAAAGAGTTCAGCAAAGAGGCCGGGATCACCTTCCCGGTCGCCTATACTGTCGGTCTCTCTGAGTATGTAGAACCTGACGATATCGCTGAAATGCCAGGACAGAGCAGTGACGGGAGACTCTGGGACCTGCTGTTCATGTTCAGAATGGCGGCGAAAACCTCCAAAACCCCCTCTGACCGGCTGACCTACAAGGTCATCTTCCAGATGAGAAGACAGATTCACAACAGGAAAATTACCGTACCTGAAACCATAACCGTGTATGCAGTCTGCGGACCGGGAGACAACGGCGAGCCGGTTATCACTCTCATGCTCCCCGGGGAGGACTAAACCCATGAAATTTTTGTCCGTGAAGCAGGCTGCCGAGCAGCTGAACTTCTCACCTAAAACCATCCGCGGGTTGATACAATCCGGCCAGCTCCCGGCCAGTAAGATTGCCGGAGAATTCCGAATAAACCAGGATGACCTTTTAAAGACCATTGAATCCTCAAAGGTGGAAGCCACGCCATCAGGAGGAGAATAATCATGTCCCTCTGTGATGAAATTTTGAGAAATGCTAGCAGCCCGGCAGAAAAAGAGTACCGGATTGTTAACCTGAAAGCTCAGAACTTCCTCAAACTCAAAGCCGTGGATATCACTCCGGGGACTAATAACGCGATCTATATCACCGGAAAGAATGGAGCAGGAAAGAGCTCGGTTCTCAAAAGTATCTGGTCAGTCTTCGCCAATAAGGAACTTTCCCGTGATCATTCATCCCCCATCAGGGATGGTGAAGAGACCGGATCAGTCCGGGTGGACCTCGGAGAACTTACTGTTACCCGGACCTGGACCTCTGAAGGATCTTATCTCAAGGTTGAGGGAAAGAACGGAGCGGTATATCAGAGTCCGCAAACTCTCCTCAATAAACTCAAAACAAACCTAAGTTTTGACCCGTTAGCCTTCACGCGGATGGACCGGAAAGAACAGCGGGCCACTCTGATAAAACTGATCGGCATCGATATCGAACCGTTAGATCAGGAACGGGAAGGATTCTTCAACGCCAGGACGAACCACAACCGGCTGGTGAATGAACTTACCGCTGAACTCACCGCATACCAGGGGATACCAGTAGAAGTCCCGAATCAGATGATATCTGCAGCCGACCTCATCAAAGAGATCAGAGAGGCAGAAGCACAGAACAGCGCCTTCTTTACCATAAACAGGACTATCGAAAATACCGAAGAAGAGATCGTAGAACTCGAAACCCGGCTGAAAGAAACGAAGGACAGACTGAATACTCTTCTACTACAATCCGAAGATATGGCCGAGATCGATATCTCACCTCTTGAAGATAAACTCTCGAAGATCGAAGAGACGAATACTCAGGTAGCCCGGAAGCAGAAAGCAACCGAGATCATGAACAAGCTTCGGGAAGCCTCAAAGAGATCTGATGACTTGACCGCAAAGATGGAGGAGATAGACCGGAAAAAGAAAGATCTCCTCAAGACTGCAGCCTTCCCAATCAAAGGACTTTCATTTGACAAAGACG
>NZ_JAJRBM010000378.1 GCF_028679455.1 Methanospirillum sp.
ATCCCGACTACCTTCACATCCCCTAATGTGAGGGGAGTTACCGGAACCTTCAGAAATTCTCCAATCTCTTTCTGAAGTTTTTTATCCATCTCAGGGTGAACCGCAGCAAACCGGTCACATGCAAGAATGACATTCCCGGCAGCATTCATTCCCCGCTCCAGGAGGAATATTTCACGGTATTCACTGAGCCGATCTAGTTCCTGCTGCGATGCGAGACCGGATACCACAAATCCATTGCTGTTACCTGCAAGGAGGGAGCCGATGATCGGACTGTTCTGAATTGTAGTTCTGACAATATCCAGATCAAAAGCCTCCCGGTACTGAACCTCGAGTTCTTCAGGTGCATCAATCGGTATAACCGCGATGTCCTCGAAGACGCGGGTAAATACGCCGATATGTGGGTCGCCTGTTATCGAGACCGTACGGTCCATCTCACTCCTCAGCCAGCTCAGCCTGCACCTGTCCGTCTTCGAGCTTCATTGCCCGGACACGGATTCGTGCTGGTGGCTTCTGGGAACCACGGGACCAGATCTTCTCGTTGATAGAGGAATGAAGTTTCACATCCTCACTCTTCATATGACGTCCCAGGAATGCCCTGATATCTTTCATCGCTTTTGCACTACGTCTCCAGCGGGGAACGCGCCGAACCGATCCCAGTGGAATGACATATACCTGCTCTTTCAGCTTATCTACCATATTCTTACACCTTCAGGGTGCTCCGGCGCCAGCTGTGACGTGCGGGGTGAGTCATGACTTTTCTCTTCGTCTTTACCATAACCCACTGTGGCACACGCCTGTTCTGCTGGGTTTTCTTCGAAAGCCGGATCTTCCGGCATTTTGATACTTTACTCATTGTATTTCTCCAGATGATCGTCTTGCGACCACGAGGGATTGCTCATGATTCGGGGGGAAAAGAGAGGATACCGGGGCACCCCGGCTCTCCAGTTCCCTCCTGATCTCATGTTCATAGTCCCCGCTGCGGATCTGCCCGGTTTCCCCATACTGAACTTCGAGATACCTGGCAGCAAACCGCTGTACCTCCCGCTTCGGAAACCCGATGAGCGGGCGGACATAGGAACATCCGCGTCCGTCTGATATACTACGGATTTCGTCGTCAGTCAGAAGTGGAACCCGATCTCCAAACCTGGTCCCATCTCCGATAACTTCGTACCGTTCACAGAGGATGCGAACCGCCTCCCGGTGAATCCGCTGGATTGCTTGTGAAGGATGCCCACATCCAATGATCATATCCACCACCTCACCAAGCAGTTCGGGGGGAAAGATTCGTTTGTGATGTGGAAATCCTAGGACTGCAGCTGCCTGTTCGATCTGCGGAATCGCAGAATCCGGCGAGAAGACAAAGGTATTCAGTTCAACCTCATAATTCTCTGCCAGCATTATTGCTGCGAGAGAACTGTCTTTTCCACCAGAGAACAGAACTCCGGCCTTCATCCTTTACGTCTGATGTTGAATTCGCGCTTTGCTGGAATAACCTGTTTAAGGATGACTTTCAGCTGTTCGTCATTGATCTTATTCTTAATCCTTCCACTCTGTGCCAGCATTACCAACTGCTGCTCAACGGACCGGGCAAAATCCGGTTTCGTGAGTTTGATGGTATTAAGCCGTTCACGTGCTTCAGGCTCAAGAATCTGCATGAGAACCGAGTGAATCTGGGCCTCATACTGACGCTGCCGTTCGGCTTCATCCTGCTGGTTAGCAGCCTGTTGCTGCATTTCCATCATTCTCCGCCGACGGATTTCTGCTAATTCATCATCTCCCATTCAGGAGCACCCAGGTTTACGCGGACTCAGACACAATGCGATATGCTACTCCATCAAGGAATGATGCGCCTGCAGGAGTGACGACTCTGCCGCTCTTCTGCTGGGCGATGTACCCTGCTTTCTCAAGCTGCTGAACCGCCTTTCTCAGGACAGATCCACTCCCCTTCACCGTTTTGTTCGGCTTGGAGCCTCTGTTCTTGCTTCCACCGTACACAGACCGCATCCGCTCAACACCAACCGGGCCGTCAACATAAACGCGCCTCAGTACAGCTGCTGCTCGGGTGTACCACCAGTCGGGATCCTCAGGTGGCATCCCTTTGTGGGCACCGGTCTTTGCAAAGGCTGCCCATTCTGGAGCAGTTATCTCTGGTTTTTCCTTCAGTTCCGCTGCAACGCGCTCAATAAGCGTGCCAGCAGGAACATCATACACAGTAGTCATCGATAGTCCACACTCTCAAATGCAGATAGTAGTCTCTACTTATACGTATGAAGGATTCTTATATATTTCGAGGACGAGATCCGGATGATGAAGCCGAATCTCCAAGCACCATCGTTCTTCCCCGAATCTGAAGAATGATAGTGGCACTTTCACGAGCAATTGCTGCCGGATCCATATCAACCGACCCCGACCATTTAACCTTGATGATCTTTCTGGTCTTCACCTGGCTGCGGATCTCTTCAATAATGGTTCCAGTCATCCCCTGTTTCCCAACCCAGATGGTGGGTTTCAGGTCATGATAACCTCCGGGAGATGAAATTGATGCTTTCTTTTTGGGACTGATCCGATCTTGACTCATGATTTATTCCGATAAAGTGGGTAACGACGATGATATCCACAGGCCACGCAGGTTACCACAACCCGGCTGCGGTGTATCCGGGTCTGCATAGTCACCCCCGGTACAAAGAACCGATAACAATTACGACAAAACTTTCTTCTCAGTTCGCACGGGATACGTATTCGTTCTTTCATTGCAATACGTCGGGCAAGGATAACACACCGGTCACTCCAGGAAGGATCTTCTGGAAAGAACCGGGAAGCCTGATCAAAGAGGATAGAGATCCGCTCACTGGCAATATGTCGTCGATCAGAACGTTGATGCTTTCTGGCCATCAGGTTCCCCTACCAAAATCTGGCATCTCACCCTGATTAGTGACTTTTACCGTTCTTCCTTCAATACAAAGCTTTTTTTCAAAGAAGAGGCGGATCGCTTCGGGGAACGCCAGATGCTCCTCCAATAGGATCCGATCTGCCAGTATTTCCTCATCATCAGTATCAAAGACAGGCACTACACGCTGAATGATCACCGGACCTGCATCCATATCCTCGGTGACAAAATGTACCGTGCAACCGGCAACTTTCACCCCGTATCTGACTGCCTGTCCCTGGGCATGAAGGCCTGGGAAAGAAGGTAACAAACTCGGGTGAATATTCATCATCCGCCCGGAGTACTTTCTGACAATCTCACTACCCAGAATTCGCATATACCCAGCTAACACAACAAGATCTGGATCATACTTCTGGATAGCCGCGATGAGGGCGGTCTCGTATGTCTGTTTATCCAAGAACGATCTGAACGAAACAACCTCGCTTGGAATACCTGCTGCCCGCGCACGTTCGATCGCATATGCATCAGGATTGTCTGTTATCATGGCCCTGCATACGGCGGGGATATACCCGTCAGAGACACGGTCAAGGATAGCCTGGAAGTTAGAACCCCTCCCTGATGCTAGTACGACGAATGTGCCGCTTTCTGGCTTCATGCGGAACCTGCCTCGGGTTTTTTGGTAGGAGGGGAGATCAGCAGTTTGATTCTTGTTATCCGTTTTCCTTTCATCTGAATCACAATCAGTCTGATGCCTCCGTCCAGATCACAGGACTCACCAATTCGTGGAATATATCCCAGTCGATCGATGATAAGGCCTGCTATGGTTTCATAAGTCTCATACTCAGGAAGATCAAGATCAAGCTCTTTGTTCAAGTCAGAGACCCACATCCTGGCATCGACCGAGTATACCCCATCCGCCACCCGTATCAATTCAGGCTCCTCGGTGTCAAACTCGTCAAGAATATCACCCACAAGTTCCTCCACGATGTCCTCTACCGTTATAATACCAACAAATGCCCCATACTCATCAAGGACGATGGCCAGATGGTTCTTCCTGACCTTCATCTCTCTGAGCAGATCATCAATCTTCTTTGTCTCAGGGACATAAACCGGTTCAGAGCAGAGTTCGACAAGCGGATGATGGTTCCTCCCGTCCATCACGGCAACAAAGACATCCTTGATGTTGAGAATCCCTCTGATATTATCAATGGTCTCATGATATACCGGGAGGCGTGAAAATCCGGTCTTCTTGAAGATCTCAAGGGCGTCTTCAGGAGAGAGGATGTCCTCTGTCATTACCACATCTATTCGCGGTGTCATAGCCTCCCTGACCCTGGTGTCAGCAAACTCAAAGACCGAGTGGAGCATCTCCTGTTCATCCTTCTCAATGGTCCCCTCTTCCTGGCCGACATCAATCCACTCCTTGATCTCTTCCTCGGTGATGAGGTGCTGCGAAAAAACCGGACCACCGGTCATCTTCCCTGCAACTGCATTAATTGCCCAGATGACAGGGCTAAATATCCGTGAGAGTAGATATATCGTCGATGAAACAAACAGGGCGGTGCTGGTTGAGTGCCTGCTTGCGTACATCTTCGGCATGATCTCGCCAAAGATCAGTAGTAGGATCACCACACAGAATGTGGCTACCACAACGGCAAGCGCCCCGGGCCCGAAGACGCCGATGGCCAACGCGGTTACAACCGAGGCACCGAGAATATTGACGATATTATTTCCGATCAGGATCGTTATTAGGAAACGGTCAGGATTTTCTTTCAGCGCCAAGAGTGCCTGTGCACCTGGCACCCCTTCGTTAATTAGGGTTCTTACTTTTGCACGGGTGATCGAGAAGAGTGCTGATTCAGAGCATGAGAAGAATGCAGAACAGACGAGCGTCAGAACAAAGATGCTGATATACAGATAGTATTCAATGATCACTGAAATCCGGACCCCCGCCTGGCAGAAGCCGCTGGCAGACATATGCATCCGGTTGCCAGGGATACCTGTGAAATTCCCATAAAGAACCCAAACACCGTCCGGGGAGATTCAGATCCCCACAACTCTGATTAATGAGAGCGGGCCACACAAATATCAATCTTTTTCTGACAGTGTCAGAACCACACCTGATGATTAGGTGAGATGGTTCCTGACCACGTTGACATCCTCATAAATCATCCTGATCTTCGCCTCTACAGAGAGAGGATTTCCAACCGAAAGATCATTGATCTCAAGGGTGACAAGTCCGTCGTACCCCGCACCGGCAAGGAGATCAAGAGATCTATCTGCCCAGGGGTTTGATTTCACCGGCAGGTGCATTACGCTGCCTGATGCACCTGATAGATGAACATTTGCTATCCTGCCTTCGGCAACCGAGAGAAATTCACCCAGCACTTCTTCACCACGCGATGCAACATGACAGGTATCAAGGGTGAAGGAGAGCCATTCACGTTCTTCAAGGATACGGGAGATCTCTGCCGGAGTTGTGAGTAAGGCGTTCACCTGCGGCTCCATGTTCTCAATTGAGACCGAAACATGTGATGACCCAGCATAGGGGGCTATCTCATCGAGCATGTGATCTAGTCGGCAATAATCTGTCTCTGACGGAGGGCGCTTTGAGGTCCTCTTTCCCGGGTGGATGGTACAGACCTCAGCACCGAGAGAGTCTGCCAGTTTTATAGAGTATTGTATCCACAAGATCGAGGCCTTCACCACGTCAGGATTTATCGAGCAGGGGTTGAGGTCCAGAACCGGGGCATGTACAGAGAGGGGTGAAGAAAGGGGATACTCTTTCATTACCCTAGCAAGGCGGCCTTCAGGGAGCCCGTCAAGCCACCAGTCCGGAGTCTCGGGCCAGAACTCAAGAGTGTCAGCTCCCGATCTCCTGACTGCATCAAAGATCAGGTCAAGCGGATGGTCGTGGAAGAACATCGTCGAGAAGGAGATCTCCATGACCATTGATTATCTATACCGGGGGAAATAACCGATCAGGTGAAGATGGATCAGAGAACTCTGGATTCCTGGGGGGCCCGTGAGAAACCTGCAGTCATGCGGGTGTCTGAGGTTACTGCAGTGATAACCAGTCTTCTTGATACTCCTGCGCTGACCAACATCAGGGTGACCGGTGAGATCACCAACTTCAAGAAACACGGGTCAGGGCATCTCTATTTCTCACTTTCAGAGCGACAGGGTGAGAAGGAGTTTGTAATCAGGTGTACTATCTGGAAGACTGCTGCCCGGTACCTTCCCTGGACACCTGATGACGGAATGATTGTAGAGGCGTTCGGGACCATCAACCACTACGAACGGAGCGGTCAGTACAACCTGATTATCACCCAGATGTGGCAATCTGGGGCAGGAGAGAAGGCACTTCTGATCGAGCGGTGGAAGAAGGAACTCGGGCTGAAAGGCTTCTTCTCTCCTGAAAGAAAAAGAACGCTGCCCGAGTACCCAACCAGAATAGGAGTTGTCACATCAGAGACAGGGGCTGTTATCCACGATATTAAGAACGTGCTCTCCTGCCGGTTCCCGGTGGAACTCATCCTTTCACCGACGGCAGTGCAGGGTCCGACCGCCCATGACGAGATTGCAGTAGCCATTAGAAGGGTTGCACCGATGGTTGATCTCGTGATCGTCGGGAGAGGAGGTGGTAGTTATGAGGATCTCTTCGCCTTCAACAACCCGGCAGTGGTAGAGGCGATCGCTACCTGTCCGGTTCCGGTCATTGCTGCCATCGGCCATGAGGTCGATGTCACCCTGGCAGACCTCGCTGCAGATCAGAGGGCATCTACTCCATCTCATGCTGCAGAACTTGCAGTCAAAGACCGCAAAGCAGAACTCGAAGTGATATCCCAGATCAGAAGCCGTATCTTCAGACGGCTTCTAACCAGAATAGAGCAGGCAGACGAGGAACTTAATGATCTTCGGGACCGGCTTTCACCGGTCAGGATGAACAGGACACTGACAGAACGCAGACAGTATCTGGTGGATATTACTGACCGGATGAGTAACCTTTCAGATCTCTCACTTGGAAGATTCAGGATTACGGTTAGGGAGCTGAACGCCAGGCTTGAGGCGAAGAATCCTGCAGGAATTCTGATGAGGGAGATACCAGAACGGAGGGTCAGGATCGCAGATCTGGATGAACAACTCCACCGTGGGGCGGGCACTTTTCTAGCACGGTACCTCGCTGAACTAAAGTCATTATCCAAGATCCTTGAGGCACGAAGCCCGTATGCTACTGCCAGGGACGGATACTGTATTGTTTTCAGAGACGGCAGGACAGTACCTTCTGTAGGGGTGCTTTCAGAAGGTGAGAGGGTGAAACTCAGATTCAGGGACGGATCTGCAACGGCAGTTATTGATCAGGTGAAACCGCATGAAAAAGTATGAGGAACTGGTAGCAGATCTCAAAGAGATCGTCAAAAAAATCGAGGATGGTGAGACAAACCTTGATGAGATGATCACGCTCTACGAACAGGGGACTGTGATCATCAAACAGTGCGAGGAACGGCTGAACGAGGCAGAGATGAAGATCAGCAAGTTGGGAAAGGAGTGATAATGAAAGTCATTCTGCTCTTCCTGGTTATTCTGCTCATTGCAGGAGCGGTTGCCATTTCAGGCTGTACGAGGTATGCTGATCCCGAACTGAAGATAACAACAAATCTCTCGAAGGTATCTGATGACCCTGCTTCAGGAAATATCACGTACGATGTTAAATTGACAGTTGCCAATGTCGGGGCCAACAACGCGTACAAGGTCAGGGTCATGACCATCCTGTCAACTCCGAAGGATCTTTCTGAATACCGGTTTACAAGCCGGAACACCGATGCAGGAGATATTGAGAAAGGAACAGTCAGGACATTCACCGAACGAATGACCCTTCCAGCAACCAAGGCGAATTACGATCTTATCACAGCAGGGACACAGCAACCCGCGATTGAGACAAAAATCATGTCGATTTCTGCAAACGTGATGGGGTAGTTCGAGCAGGAGAAACCTCCAATACTTTTATCCATCAAGATGGAGAAGATGAGACTGTGAGTGCTACTAACCGGACCCTTCTGGTTCTGGATATTGTCAAAGGGATAATTGCGGTTTTTTTCGGGAATATCGGGCTCCCACCCCTGGTACGATACCTGATTGGCATGATTCAGGCATCAGGTACCGTTCAGATCCAAACTAACACCCTGATGATCAGCCTTGTCTGCCTGCTGATAACGGCGCTCGCGTATCATAAGACTGAAAATAAAATAATCAAGGCTTTGGTTATAATCTGCCTCTTTATCCCGGTTTTACTAATTTTTTTCTCGTACTTTTCCGTGATGAAGGTCCCGATGCCGTTCTGATATGTTTGAGAGACTTATTATCCGGACTAATTTGCACAGTTACACCCGATACATTCGAAATATCCCAGACATACAACTCTATCAGAACCTGGTAACCAGGAGATACACCTCGTCTCATCAACGGTCAGGACCGAAAACGGAGCTGCATTCAAAGGCAATTATTAGCAGGAGTGCAGTGACTGTCATCTGCTGTATGTTATAGATCAAAGTCCTTGAATGGTGTGAAATTATTGCAATATTGCCAGAATGGTTTATTAAAAAACTCGGAACGTTAGATCTGCAGCCCGGGATACACCATCTTCTTTAGGAGAAGCAATCGTTACCTGTCCAATGATGGAAGTACTTCGTAATTAAGAAGATGCAGATCCCCTCCGGCTTGATAGTTCTGAAATGGTGCTAA
>NZ_JAJRBM010000379.1 GCF_028679455.1 Methanospirillum sp.
AACTTCTGGGGATTCCCAGACAATGGTATTCCCAGATGACCAAGGGTGATCTCCCCTCCATCACGATGCCCACCAGGACCAAGAAGAACATCGAATACGATGAGGGTATTGATGCATGGAAGTACGGCGACCGGGAACGATTTCGCGAAGCCGGAAGTGAAAAAAGTGCCCTCCATATTCTCAAGATGGCATATGTAATCTGGTTTATCAGGCACCAGATCGTCGAAAGCAGGTCTTCAACCTTAAGAGAACTGTATTACATCTCTGAGGGATGGAAACGGGCTAAGTTTGCAACTCAGAACGACTCAAACCTTCTTATTGAGGATCTTGAGATCCTTACCGATGTTCAACGAGAACAATTCAACCTCAGGCCTGAAGAGAGTGGGGCAAGTATATTCGGTCCGCTTGTAGTCAGGGAAGAGACCCGTATGGGTCCAAAAAATATTCACTGTGCAAATGATGTCGGAGAGGCGGGATACCAGATCCCGACAAATGTGGAAAAACTGGAACTCGTTGAACATGATGCCAAGATGGTCATCGCAATAGAGACCGGTGGTATGTACGCCCGCCTGATCGAGAACGGATTCGATGAAAAGTACGATGCCATCCTCGTCCACCTTAAAGGTCAGCCAGCAAGGTCTACCCGTCGGATGCTCAACCGGCTTGCAAAAGAATTTGAACTCCCAATCACCGTATTTACCGATGGTGACCCGTGGTCGTACCGGATCTATGCGTCAGTTGCATACGGATCAATCAAAAGTGCCCATATTTCAGATATTCTCGCAACACCGTCTGCCCGATTCATCGGGGTACAGCCAACTGACATCAGGGATTATGATCTCCCATCTGACAAACTGAGCGACCAGGATATCGCTGCCCTCAAATCTGAACTGACAGATCCACGGTTTGCAACAGATTACTGGCACGAGCAGATCAATCTGCAGCTTTCATTAAACCTGAAGTCAGAACAGCAGGCTTTTGCAGCACGGGGGCTTGATTTTGTTACTGATGAGTATCTCCCTGCACGGCTTTCTGATATGGGTGTTCTCAAGCGGTGACTATCATCCAGGATCGAACACGAAATTAAGGATCGAAGAGAAGAGGTATCATGGATTTGTTCAGCATGCCTGCGGTCATGCTCCCCCTGCTGATCAATGCGATAGCCCTGATCATCACGCTCATATACGGTTGTAGGGAAGATATCAGGGAACGAGCAGTTCCGGTGGTAATGTGGTATCCGGCAGTTGCCATAGGCATTCCGATGCTCATCTGGTTCTGGTATTCGGTGATAACTGCTGGTGATCTCCGCCTGATGATGCCGCTCATTCCACTAATCCTCTTCTTTGTGGTGGCATTCTACCTCTTCACCAGATTTAATCTGGTCGGGATGGCAGATACGAAAGCCCTGATCCTGATCACCGTCCTCATCCCCTGTTTTCCCTTCGTCCCTCTGACAGGATACCCGGTCTTCGGATTCCCACCATATGTATTCCTCCCCTTCAGTGTGCTCTTCAACGCAGTAGTCATCAACCTCATCCTTCCGGTTACATTTTTTATAATGAATGTAATCCGGGGAAACCGTGCCCCGCTTCCATACCTCTTCCTCGGATTTCCGGTGAAAGGTTCCGAGATCGAGGACAAATTTGGGATCGTGATGGAGGAGTTCACCGAGGTAAACGGAGAGGTGCAACGAACCTTCATCGGGATCGGTGCAGCGATAAAGGATCTTGTATCAGGTGGCAGACGAGTGTACACCAAATCGCTCAAGGAACACCCTGAACGCTACCGCAAAGAACTTGCGCTGTACCGAAAAGCAGGAACCGTCTGGATCAGTTACGGAGTACCATTCCTGATCCCAATCACAGGGGGACTTCTCACGGCTCTCTTTCTGGGTGACCTTTTTGGACTGCTCATCAGGCTGGTGTTCTCATGAATCCTGATGAGTCAGATCCAATCGAACTCAATTTTGATGTACACGGCCTGATCCCTGTCATTGCCCAGGATACTAAAACCAAAGATGTTCTGATGCTTGCGTATGCCAACCAGGAAGCGGTTGATCTGTCAAGAGAGACAGGATATGCCCATTATTACAGCAGATCCCGCAAAAAAATCTGGAAAAAAGGTGAGGAGTCGGGAAATTTTCAGAAGATCCATGAGATCCTGATTGACTGTGATGCAGATACCCTGATCTACGTGGTTTCCCAGCAATGCGCGGCATGTCACACCGGACACTGGACCTGTTTTTATCGGACTATCAACGGTAAAATAATAGCAGACCGCCTATTTGAGCCGGATAAGGTATATAATAAAAGGAATGAATGACCACGTTATAAGTGGTGAATATTTTTGAAATTGGTTCCAGATACTAGCGTCGTTATAGACGGTCGCATCACCACTCTCATCGATACAGGTGAATATAACGGAGCTCAAATAATAATACCGGAAGCAGTTGTTGCCGAACTGGAGGCTCAGGCAAACCAGGGACGTGAGATAGGATTCTCAGGCCTGACTGAACTCCAGGAATTGTGTAAACTAGCCGAAAAAGGTATAATATCAATAGAGTTCTATGGGGAACGCCCGACACTGGAGCAGGTAAAACTTGCCAGTGGCGGAGAAATTGACTCCCTTATCCGCAGAGTTGCCATAACCCACGGAGCAAGGTTTATCACGAGCGATGTGGTTCAGTCCGAGGTAGCAAAGGCAAAAGGGCTTGATGTATTATATTTGAGACCTCAGGTCGAGGACTTTACACCACTTGCAATCGATCAGTTTTTTGACGAGTATACCATCGCGGTATACCTGAAAGAACGGGCTAAACCGATGGCACGAAAAGGAACCATCGGAAAAACAGAGACCATCACCGTCAGAGAGACGCTCTGTACTGAGTATGAACTCAGATCTATGGCACAGGAGATCCTGGAGCGGGCAAAGCGGGATCCTGACGGCTTTATTGAGATCGAGAAACGTGGAGTAACCGTTGTTCAGATCGGATCCATGCGGATATCAATTGCCCGCAGGCCCTTCTCTGATGGCATGGAGATCACGGCAGTTCGCCCGATCGTAGATCTGGGTCTTCCTGATTATGCCCCGTCAGATGTCATCAAAAAACTGCTCAAGAGTGAGAAGCCAGGCATCCTGATCACCGGGACCCCCGGATGCGGGAAGACCACACTTGCTCAGGCAATCGCTACCTATCTTTCAGACTCCGGCTGCATTGTGAAGACAATGGAACAGCCACGGGAGATGCAGGTTCCGGATCAGATCACACAGTATACCGCTCTTGACGGTAGTATGGTCAATACCGCGGACGTCATGCTCCTGGTCAGACCTGATTTTGTTATCTTTGATGAACTGCGCAAGAATGAGGATTTTGATGTCTTCGCAGATATGAG
>NZ_JAJRBM010000380.1 GCF_028679455.1 Methanospirillum sp.
ATTCGCCTATTTCCTGATTGCTCTTCCCTGCAAATACATCAGGAGAGATGTGTTCTACCTCAAGGAAGAGTTCTGGAACTTTGGTAAGGGTGAGTTTTATGGTATCCATTTTTTCTTCCCCCTTAATTGGTGTCAACCTCGATCACGTACGGGTTCGGTACGTAGTGGTCAGATACTGCGTAATTGTTCAGGTTAATACTGTAATACTTCAGGAATTTCATCTTCACGTCACGCTCTAACTGCGCATTTGACGGGACCTTTGCATCCACCCAGAGCGTACGCTTGTTACCGTTTGATACGATTTCGCCATGGTCAACGACCAGGGTTCCGGATTTGAAGACGTAGTCAGCAGAGCTGAATGCTTTCTCGATCTGCTCGGCATCCTTGATCTTTGCCTCGTCGATATCAAAGACAGCCACGTCAGCTTCCATACCCTTGTCAAGCCCACCGAACATATTTCCGAGACCGAGTGCCTTTGCAGGGCCTGCACGGGTCATCTGGGCAAGTTCGTAGAACGTGATCTCACGATCAAGCGAAGCAAGATTGGTTGCTGCGATGACCTTGTCAGAATACTTAAAGCCCTTGAGCATCTCCTGTCGTGATTTATCAGACATGAGCCACTTGAAGATACGCGGGTAACGGGTGAATGGACCTGCATTCGGATGATCAGTGGTGATATAGGTCCGCATCGGATCCTTGGCATAGAGTGCCAGTTCAAGACCGATAGCCCACTGGATATCACAGACCTTGATGTTCGGGTCGTACAGATAGGGGACGATACCTGAACTGGTCTCAAGTTCGACGTCCACGTTTGCCCACTTCAGGTGGTTGAGCATGGTCAAATGGTGCTCGAACGGACCGTCTGCAGTCATCGTGGTAGTTTCATCGAAGGTCACACAGCCAAGGTCGATGGTGATGTTCTTGTTGGCGTTGACATAGTCCATGATCTCCTTGGCTTTGGACTCGAAATTACCCCAGCTGTCTCCACCGTACGAGTGGAACTGCACATGCGTGTGGTGGAAGACCTGATCACGACCGAACTTGTTGGTTGGTTTGACATCCTCAGCAAGTTTGAAGGTATCAAGGGTGGTCTCGTAGTTGCCTGGGTTTCCCAGGTTGTTGGTATGGACATGGATCGAGTGTGGGAGTCCCATCTTTTCATTTGCAGTGAGGAGCCCTTTCATGATCTCTGCAGGAGTGATATCGAAGTATGGAACCGGGTCATGAATGGTATTACAGTTCTCACCCCATCCCCAGGCTTCAGAACCACCGGGGTTCACAATCTTGATTGCGTATCCCTTGGTGGTCTTCAGAAGCCAGGAGATGTATGCCATGACATTGTCCATCTCGTTGTTCTTCAGGTACTCAAAGACAAACCAGTTATTTCCGAAGACCGGGAATGCAGCTTCATCGATGATCGGGGTGTCCTTGATCTCCTCATGAACGTGACGGGCATAAAGAGGGGGCATTGCTGCCTCCATGACGGTGGTGTATCCCATCTTGGAATACTCGTACCCAGTCTTGAACGTAGTAGGGATTGAGAATCCACCAGCCATCCGAGTGTTTTTCCCGGTTGGAGTATAGGTGAATAGTTTGTCTTCAGGTCTGAAGTTCCGCCCTTCGTTTACCTTCGGGCCTGCCACGTGTGCATGAATCTCAACTGCACCAGCCATGACGGTTTTTCCCTTGGCATCGATGCTTTTGGCCTTTGAGGATACCTTGTCAACGATCTTGCCGTCCTTGATACAGACATCCTTAACTTCGCCTTTGACGCCGGTCTTCGGGTCGTAGACGGTTCCGTTTTTGATGATATATTCGCTCATGATCTTCTCCTCAGTTTGCTTTGAGCTCCTTCACCCGTTCCAGAACTGCGGAGAGGAACTGCTGATCAGTCATCATTCCCTCTGGTGGATCAACGACTTTGCGTGCTTCGATTGGGACGTTATCCATACGATAGCAGTTGCCACCGACTTCAACCGCGACAAAAGCGACCGGGACATGAACGTCACAGATCTCAGTGGTCGGGGTGATGTGGGGATCGATTGCTACGGACGGAAGCCGGGAGATCTCCTTGACGCACTGCATAGGGAAGTGTGCACCAGGATCACTGCCGAGCACGAGTACCGCATCTACCTCCTTTCGTTTGAGTAACTCGATTGAGCCGGTCTCTCCAGGATTATATCGTGCAAAGCCACGGGAGAGATCGACTGAAAACGGGAACCCATACTGCCAGCCAAGAACCTGGCCTGAACCGGTGACATTATAGTGTCCTCTCATCGCGATGATGGAGAACTTGGTGTATTCGTTCAGATCCTTGGTCAGGCAGATTGCTGCGTCGATATTGTGGTCTTTTCCAAGAGACTGGGTCACTCCCATGCCGAAGAAGATTACTCCGAACCGTCCGGACTTGAGTAGGTCAGCTGCTTCATAGACCGTCTCTCTCGGAACACCGGCGATGATATCTCCTGCAAGTTCTTCTCCACGGACCGCCGCCCGTAAAGCCTGAAGGAGTTCGTAATCATATCCCTGCTCGACCTGAAGGTGAACATCTGCGAGGTTCGAGGTATCGGTTGGCCGGGGATCTACCACAATGATCTTCCGCTGTTTGGCACCTTTTCCGGTGAAGTATCCACGGGGGAAGATTGAGTACCGGGACATGTGCCGGGGATGAGCGTGTGCCGGGTTACATCCCCAGAAGATGATCCGATCTGCACGGTTCTTAACTTCTCCGAGTGTGCAACTGGGGATACCGACATTCTGAACGGCTATCAGAGTGGTTCCATGACAGACTGCTGCGGTATTATCGACGATGGCACCACACTTTTCAGCGATCTCGGCACCAACACTCTGGGCTTCACACGAGGTAGAAGACCAGCCATACATCAGAGGTTTCCGGGCCTTTGACAGAATCTGAGCGGTGTGCTCGATGGCTTCCTCGTATGTGATCTCTTTGAAGGTTCCGTCATCCTGCATCTTCCGGGGTCGGGTAACCCGGTGTGAGAGATCAGATGAATGGAGGAACTTTTCTGCACCGATGGCACAGGCATTATCAATACCGAGAATTTTCTTTCCGGCATCGTCGGTGGTGACGATAAGGTCGTCGCAGAGCGTTCCGCAGAAGGGACAAGTTACATCAGTAACGGTTTTTGACATCAGTTATCACCAAAACAGTAGGCACGGACAAGGTCGACTGAACTCATTACCTTCTCTTCAGGTGCAGGCTCAATGCTAATCGGCACACCTTTGAATGTCGGCATTCCCGTCGAGTAGGTCTCCGTGCTGGTGACTTTATTAGCCCAGGGGCCCATCGGGATAAATGCAACACCAGGATGGGGTCCTTGGGTTGCAGATACTGCTTTGACTACGACATCGCCAAACGAACTGGTCACTTTAACATTACTGTTTTTCATAATGCCAAGTCGCTTGAAATCTGTCTCATCAATCTCAATAATGCCGCAGGCAAGGCGATAATTATCCTTATCCTTGCCACCTTCCATGGATACACCCTGCTGGATGGTGCGACCTGATATCAGGTTGACTGAAATAACGCTCATTTTCTTCCTCGGGTTGAGATGAATGCTCTGCAGGTGGACAGGGGAGTCAATCGGGTTTGACTATGCAACGTTCAGATCGTACCATGCACAATCAGAAACGTTCCCCGTCACGATACAGTACCCACAGTTTTCCAACATTAATATTTAAATGATTTGATTTGATTGAACATTTTTGATGAAATTTGGTGAAACACCAGTAAAATTATTGCCAATAAACTAAACATTCACTAAAGTTAAGAGATTTAAAAGAATAAAAAACTCCCAACTTTTTTGTAAACTTATGCTGAAATTAACAAATTTACATTTATTAACGCATTTTTTATACCAGCCCTAATCCTGGTGCCGCATTTTGATGATTTGTAGTGAAAAAGAGATGAATCAAACGCAGCGATAAAAAATATTATCATTACCAGTGATTTCAGAAACCAAAGCATCCCAGTCATCTGGTTGATATAGCATGAATGGCATACTGAGTACTGCAGGTTTACCTGCATTTTCCTCGGTGGGCAGAATCTCCATGAAGCGTGAACTCGGGTAAGGCTCTCATGGTTCGGGTTGATTCTGCCCGAATACA
>NZ_JAJRBM010000381.1 GCF_028679455.1 Methanospirillum sp.
AGGCGATTGCAGACGCAAATGCAGAAAAGTACGGGATTGATCTCTAAACATTTGTAGTATGTATCCCTGAAAATGGGTTCTTTTCTTTTTTCTGAATCTGATCGACTGCTTCCGATTCACTTCTTGCCACTACAGAGATGTTATGTAGTAATGCTCCGACGTCTATGTGATAGCAATGGTCTCTTCCTTCATGAAGGTGGGGTTTGATCCTATTGCCTGTATCGCAACCCCGTATGGAGAGCAGGATGATACCGGTACTCTTTATCGATGATAATAAAGAAATTTGTAGTCTTTTTCAGATGTACCTTGAGGAAACCGGGGAATTTCTGGTTCACACCTGTAGTACCGGGAAAGAAGCTCTCAAATACCTGAAAAAAAACCAGGTTCTGGTTGTCATCTCTGATTATGATATGCCTGGAATGAATGGTATTGAACTGCTCAGGCATATCAGAGCACTCTATCCACGGTTACCCTTCATTATGCTTACCGGAAATGACAGTAAAGACACTGCCATTGCTGCACTGAACGCCGGTGCAGACTTTTATCAGAACAAGGCTGATGATTTTGAGGTGCAGGTTCTTGATCTCTCCCATAAAATTCATATTCTCTCAGGGAGGCATGAAGCTGAAGAGTCAGCACGGAGAAAAGAGGAAATTCTTGCAGCCATCAGTTATGCAGCCGAACGCCTGCTCAAAGGGAATGGATGGCAGGAAGATATGCAGGAGGTGCTGGGTCATCTGGGAAGGGCAACAAATGCTTCATCGGTATTTGTTGCCAAAGCGGGAAATGAAACTGTATCTGGTACGGTGATTGATCCGGTAGTCTGGGAGATGAACCCCTGCAACGCCGGAGCTGAAGTTTCCGGTCTGATTCATGCATGGTGGCAGAACCCAATGCAGGCAGTATTACTTGCCGATAATAAAGAGATTCAGGCCTGGGTAAAAAAACCGGCAGATGATGATCTTATTCCATTACAGAATGCAGATATCGGGACCATCCTGGTGATCCCGGTCTTTCTTGGAACTGAATGGTGGGGAGTACTGGGGATTACTGATACGAGTAGTGATCGGGTCTTCAGTCCTGAAGAGGTTAGTGCTCTTCGGATGGCTGCACGTGTCATAGGTTCTGCCAGATACCGGATGTATATCGAGGAAGTATTCAGAAATCCGGTAGAAGAGTCTCTGGTCGGTGTTTTTATCATCCAGAACAATCGATTCCTGTATGTTAATCCCAAAATATGCGGGATATTTGGGTATTCCATGCAGGAGTTCCGTGATATGAAAAACCTCCTTGGGCTTATTCATCCCAGGGATCATACCGAAATTATCAGAATCATTCGTGGGATCAAATCAAAAGAACTTCCCTCACGACATTTTGAGATGGCTGGTATCAGGGCAGATGGCCAGGTGATCTGTCTTGAGATTTACATCTCCTCTATCTCTGGTGATAATCTGGATTTTCTGATCGGGAATGTGATCGATGTCACTGATCAGCATCGGGCTAGGCGAGCCCTGGCAGAGAGTGAAAAACGGTTTCGTAGTCTTTTCAGTAATATCAGAGATCTCGTCATTCTTCACCGGATCCCCGCAGAAGGAGGAGTGATTATTGAGATAAATAATTCAGTTTGTGAAGTTATGAACCTGGACCGGGATCAGATCCTCTCCTGTACGCTCCCCTCCCTCTGTCCAAATGAACACGAACAGGCAATGGTATATTCTCACTGTGTTGCAGCAGCTGAATCCGGAAGATCAGTGATACAGACCTATGTTATCAGGAGGGGTGGGAGTCCGATACCCGTGGATCTGATAACATACCGGGTCGTTATGGAGAGTAGTCCGGTTCTGCTCTCGGTGGCCCGGGATATTACCGAACGCATTGAAGCGGAAGCAAAGATCAAAGCAGGCGAAGAACTACTCAAACACAGCATGCTGGTATCATTACGTGAGAAAGAGACTCTGCTTCGTGAGATCCATCACCGGGTTAAGAACAATATGCAGATTATCATCAGTCTGCTTAAATTACAGGGTTTTAAGGTTGAAGATCCCCAGGTGCAGGAGATTATCAGAGACTGCCGAAGCCGAATCTATTCGATGGCAGTGATCCATGAAAAATTGTATCAGACCGAAAAACTCACTTCAATCAGGCTTGATGACTATATCAGGGATCTAGCCTGCAGGGTTATCAGCGAATTTGATACCGATGAATCGAGAATAGCATTTTCTTTGCAGTCCAATCTCACGGTTCTTGTTGATATCAATACTGGAATTCCCCTTGGTCTGATTCTGAATGAATTGATTATGAACAGTATGAAGTACGCCTTTGATCCTGATCAACAGGGAGAGATCAGAGTGGATATTCTGAATGAGGCGGGATCATTACAGGTGACGGTTTCCGATAGTGGGCGTGGATACCCGGAGGGTTTTACCGGTGAGAGTTCCACCACCCTCGGTACCGAACTGATTCGTGGTCTGGTGTTCCAGCTTGGTGGAGCCGTTGCATGGAAGAATGATCCAGGGGCAGTATGTATTCTCACTATCCCGATGCCTGTGATCGAAGAGGAAACATCATCATGACGAAGGGAAGCAGGATTCTAATTGTAGAAGATGAGATGGTCATTTCGCTCGAGATAGCAGCAACCCTGAAACGGCTCGGGTATGCCGTTGTGGGTCAGGCAATAACCGGTCTCGATGCACTCAAACTCGTTGAAGAGCATGATCCTGATCTGATCCTGATGGATATCAGGCTGAAAGGAGAGATGGATGGTATTGAAGCTGCCTGTCAGGTTACTGACCGGTTTGATCTTCCTGTCATCTTTCTCACTGCTCATTCAGATGAAGCAACTCTTGAGCGGGCTATCGCTGTCAGCCCATCCGGATACCTGATCAAACCATTCAAGGATCGGGAACTTTATTCTTCAATCGAACTTGCCCTGCATAAGCATGAGATTCGGCGGCGGATACGTCCCGACCGGATCGTCCGGGAGGTACAGTCTGATCTGACCCATCTCACTGGAGTATGTGCAGTCGTTATCAGTCCACGGGGAATAATTATCCGGGCAAACCAAGAGGCATGTACACTCCTTGGAACGAATCAGGAAGATCTCTGTGCAACCAGAATCACAAACTGGGTCTATTCTGGAACCTCCCTGCCTGATGATTCTTCACCTGCCGGAGTATCTATCCTGCCAGGTTCCGCTGCAATCAGGAGGTGGGATGGGACGTTTCAACATGTATCTATACAGGCAGGATTTCTGATCGGTGAAGAAAGCCGGATTCAAGGGTATATTCTGGTGATTATTCCTGATACCGGATCTCTATGAATGATCATTCAGGGAGTGCAGAGAGACCGGTGACTGACAGCGTATATTATGAGATACTGACCTCCTCCGGAACTGTATTGATAACCCGGGTTTCCCAGGCACGACCTGGTGACATGCAAGCCCTGTATCTGGCAGGAGACTGGTGGCAGGATGAATGGGACGATCGCTATCTCTCTGCTCTTGTGAAGATGAGTTTTGCTTTTGTTGCAGCTACCGCTCCTGACGGTTCATGGATTGGGATGGGGAGACTCATCTCTGACGGAGTGTCAGACGCTTACCTGCAGGATATTGTGGTCCTTCCTTCATGGGAAGGGAATGGTATTGGCTCTGCAATAGTAAGATCTCTTCTTGCGATCTGTAAAGAACATGGGATCACCTGGATCGGGACGATTGGAGGGCCGCAGACCGAATACTTCTACCGGAAATTTGGCTTCTCACGAATGTGTGGGTATATCCCGATGAGGTATGAACGATAATCAGATCTGGTGATGAGTGCTTGTGGAAATAGTGAGTGACCAGCAGGTAACCCTCGGGGGAAAACCGACAGAGCCCACAGGCGGAGTGGTTATCACCGATATTCATCCTGTTATTATCTCAGTGAGCAGGGCAACCGATATTCCAGCATTCTATATGGACTGGTTTCTCCACCGGTATCATGAGGGATATGTCATATGGAAGAATCCATATCGCCAGAACCGGAGACAACGGGTCCTTTTTGATAAAACCAGGGCTGCCGTCTTCTGGACCAAGGACCCGGGTTCACTTCTCGCATCTGTTGATGCAATCGATGCCCTCTCATTGCACTATTACGTGCAGGTTACCCTGAATGACTATGAAGGCCTCGGGTACGAACTCAGGGTGCCCCCGCTGGAGAAGCGCATTCACGATTTTCAGGACCTAAGCCGCCGACTTGGAAAGGAACGGGTCATCTGGCGGTTTGATCCGCTTCTGCTTTCAGATACGCTGACAATTGAATCCCTGTTCGTTCGAATTGAAGAGTTGTTCGCCCGGCTTGGACCGTATTGCGAACGAATGGTCTTCAGTTATGTGGATATTGCCGGATACCGGGGGGTTACACGAAATATGGCCAGGTATGGGCTGACCGCAGTCAGAGAGTTCACTGGAGAAGAAAAACTGACTCTCGCCCGGGTATTGGAGCAATGTGCAAAACCATACCGGATTCAGGTCATGGCATGTTGCCAGGAATTGGATCTGCTTTCATATGGTATTATACAGGGTCGTTGTATCGATGACCGGCTCTTTCGCAGGATTGCATCAGGTGATCCTGATTTCATTTCCTGGCTGGATCGAAGTGCCCGCAAAGATGCCGGGCAGCGTGAGCATTGTACCTGTATTGTTGCCAAGGATGTTGGCGAGTACTCAACCTGTCTGCACCAGTGCCGGTACTGTTATGCAAACCGGAGCGATGAGGTGGTAGCATCCAGATACCTGCTCCACCAAAAGGCCAGAAGTCAGGGCCTCGTGCCTGAGTCCATCGTCCCTGAGTACTGATCAACTTTATGGCTTGCAGGCTCAATTATGGATCAGATGGTGGACTGTGAGTTCTGCGGAACCAGTGTATCAGGGGGCTCTGCATTTACCTGTACCTATTGTAAAGGAACATTCTGCCCTGCACACCGCCTCCCCTTTAATCATGCCTGCCCGAATATTGCTGAGTGGCGAAATGCTAACCCGGGAAAACAGAAGGTTTTATCGCGAAAACCTGAAAGCCGGATTATGGCTGATCAGAAAAGTCTGATCGCCGGTGGTGTCCTGATGCTGTTCCTGATCATCCTGTTTGTCTGGATATTCAGGATCGTATAATTGGAAACCTCGCGCTTAAGCGATCCCCAAGATCCATCAGAAAGTCCCTCCCATATCTTCCGTCTTCCAGATCTGTCAATAGGAGATTTGGCAAGGTGTCCTTTCCAGGATGAATGAGGGCGGCACCCAGAACCAGTGCTGCGGTGGTGTCGGTATCTCCTCCAAACAGGATTGATGTACGCAAAGCGTAGTCTGGATCTTCTCCACATATGGAAAGGATTGCCATTACTGCACCGAGCATGATGAGTGATTCGGTATAAGGGACTCCGTAATCTGCGTACGAACCAAGGATTACCTCCGGATTCAATCCCACTGAGATAATCCCAGAAAGATATGCTAATTGACTTGGGTTCAGATTCGGAATGCTTCGGGGAAGGTCACGGATGATATCTGCAAATATTCTCTTCCGGAAAAACCGCTCATGAGCGATGAGTGCAACACCTACCGTTGCAGCCACTGAGTCTGGATGATTATGGGTGATCCTGGCACTTGTGATGGCTGATTCTACTACCTTTTTCCGATCAGTCATGAATCCAAGGGGAAGTGCCCGCATAACCGCTCCATCGCTCTTCCGCTCCCTGATCTCGTCATCTGACAGCCAGTGCAGAAATGCAGCGCTGTCTGCAGAACCACAGAGCATACTGGTGGTGAGCGGGGAATAGCCAGGACGGGGATCCCTCCTGTACGCATGCAGAAATGCAAGGGCCAGATTTTCATCTGTGAATGGATCTCCAGAGATGAGCAACTCGGCTACTGCGATTGCCATCTGAGTATCATCGGTATACCGGTTCTGGTTCTGATAGGTGAGTGGACCCTTTGGAAGGCTGATCTCATGCCTGTTCAGATTCTCAAACCGTGCCCCGAATGCATCTCCGATGGCCATACCAACCATCATTCGTGCTCCCGGGCTGAAGTCTGCAGAAGAAAAGGAGGTATATGAGTGGGAGGAGTCAGAACCAGTCATATCAGGGGAACTGGAGATCAGGTTATACGATCTTGTCACAGCGAAGACATTCGTTGTAACCTTTATCTTTGATTAGTTTCAGGATTTCACGGGGATTCCCGTGGCATTTGAACTCACCGTTGATCATCACATGGCCTTTATCCACATCCAGATAGTCCATAATATATCCGGTGTGTGTGATAACCAATCCACTGTTCTTCCTGTTTGCAAATCGTTGATGTTTCTGGAGCAGATATGCTATAGATTCACCCATCAGATGGATATTTTCCAGATCTACCCCGCTCTCAGGTTCGTCCAGCATGATGAATGAAGGATCCTGTATCATCATCTGCAGGATCTCACTCCGTTTGATCTCTCCACCTGAAAATCCCTGATTGATATCCCGGTCAATGAACTCGTTCATGTTCATCCTGGAAATAGCGGCCTGCATATCTACCGCTTCATTCTGATTGATCGCGGAGAGCATCTTTCCAAGTTTCAGACCTGCAATCGTTGGCGGACGCTGAAACATAATTCCCATTCCGAGTCGCGCCCGTTCATGGACCGGTTTATCGGTGACATCGGTTCCGTTAAAGAGGATCTTCCCTTTCGTGACTTTATAGGCATCAAACCCCATAATCGTCATCAGGAGAGTGGATTTTCCAGAACCATTCGGTCCCATGAGGACGTGGGTTTCACCTTGTTCGATATGCAGATTGATTCCATGAAGAATCTCACGGTCTCCTACGGTGACATGCAGATCCTGTAACTCAAGCATTGATGCCTCTCTCATACGTTTCAGTCTTCAGGCCATTTGATGTTTGCCGGATCGTAAATACTGGTTTCGGATCTTCAGAGGAGCTGTTTGCCTGCGTCTGCACCTGGCATGCATTCAAACACACTGGTGATCTTAAGAATAAGCAGCGATTTTGCGGGAAGATTTGGTTTCTTCTCGTGTATCATCCCGGTCATGCGGGCGTGTTCAGGCCCTGAAGTCTTTACCGTCACATCTGCCTTGATCTGGTAACACCCTTTTGCTCCTGCACCATACAGATACAGGGCAGCCTTTGGGTTCTCGAGGACATTTTTAAGACTCTTATGCATGAAGTTATCTCCGACCCAGATTGTTTCAGGATCTATGAGAAATACCGATCCCATCGGAGCAACATTTGGAACGCCATCCTTTGAAGCAGTTGCGAAGGGGAAGACCTTCAGTGCGTTAAACGCTTCAATAATTTCCGGAGTTAGTGCTGGCATAGTAGTAAAAAGATATCCCCGATATCTCATTAATCTTCGGATTGAAGCAAGAGAAAAAAAGGGGAGTGATGTCAGATCATGGTGATATTTCAGGGAAACTGATCCTGACCTTTGCTCCCTTGTCGTTTGAAAAATGTACCGTTCCCGAAACCTGCATTGCAAGGGTTTCCACCATAGTCAGACCGTTTCCCATCTGTTGGCCATTGGATACTTCATCAGGCAGCCCTCTTCCTGAGTCTCTCACTTCAAGATTATACATATCATTTTCACGAGTGAACCAGAGTTCGATCCTGCCCGCTTCTCCCGGAATGAATGCATGTCTTACACAGTTTATCAACAGTTCGGTAACCATCATCCCGACTGGAATGCTTGCATCCGCTTCCATAGTCTGGTCATCCTCACAATGGGTTGTAACGGTTACCTGATTCAATTGATCAGCGAATAACTCGCTGAAATTGGATGTAATGGCACGAAAATATGCACAAGCCGGGATCCGGTCTGATCCTAAAGGGATAGAGACATTCTGATAATGGGCATCAAGCGTATAGGTGAATGCCTGTAGATCCCTGATCTCAACCGGTGTGGTAGCTGCCGCAGCGGCTTTCATTCTGATCACCTGTTCAAGCAGTTGCAGGCTGTTTCTTACTCCTGATATAAGCCCGCTCATCGCTTCGGGATCTGGTTCGGGTATCCGAATCCTCTTCTCTGATCCTTTTTCAGGGTTCGCAATGTGGTCATCTGAAGGAACATGACCTATTCTGTCATACATCTCCGTTGATAATCCCGATGATGATTGAACTGGTGTCTGCATTCTGAGAATGTATCCTTCAATCCCGGTGATTGTCAGGGGACCTGAGTACATACCCTGTCCGATGAGCAGTCCGTCTGTCTGGGTCCTATCTTTGGTGAGCATGCTGAATGGTATGGCAAATGACCCCTGCCTGTTAATTGCATCTTGTATCTGTCGTCTTACCGCATCGCGTCCAGCCGGTGCTACCAGATCAGGAAGGCATATCATACCTGTCTCCACGAGATCGGCGTGTGTGTATCCGGTAACCCGTTTGGATCCCTCATCAACATGCTCGAAACCAAGTGCCGCATCTGCCCGGCACCGAAAAGCCATTCCTGTGATTTTTGTGTCCAGACTATTCATAATATCATTTAAGGAACGTTGCTTTCGAAAGTAACCACTATTCAGAAAAATTGTGAATAGAGAAGGTAAAACCTTATGGATTTGATCCCGGGTACCCGGAAACCCAAATCCATGAAAGAGTATGCTCAGCGCAGATTGAGTCTAATATTTCTCATGTGAGGTTCAGGTACCCGAACTATCCGGTTAGAGATACAACCTGATGATATGATTCCTCCAGAAAAACTCTGCCCATTTGATAAGGATCCTTGTATCATGGTTCGCTGTGCAATATGGGATCCAGATGAAGAAGTCTGCTCTCTTGCCCTCATCCCTTCGGTAATCAGGGGAAACCGGCCATCGAAGAAACTGCAGGAAAAAACCGGTTCTTCAGGTCTGTCAGGCCGGTTCCGGGATCCGCTCTTTGATTGAAAACCCAGGGTTCAGGCAACTGTCTGAACCTTGATCATATTAGTTCTACCCTGGATCCCTGCAAAGTTCCCTGCAATAATGACAAGCCGGTCTCCGCTCCGGGTGAGATCATGTTCATGTGCCAGTTCGAGTGCGATGAAGAAGAGTTCGTCAGCGGTATGGATTGGTGCATGGATGCAGGGAATAACTCCCCATCTGTTCAACAATCTTCTCGCGATCTGTTCATCAGGGGTGATAGCGAGGATGGGAGTTCCGGGTCTGCAGCGTGATACGCGTTCAGCAGTAATTCCTGATCTGGTGAATGCGACAATGGCCCGGCTGGCAAGTTCATTGGCAAGGTAACAGGCACTGTAACTGATGATCTCAGACGGACCTGATCCATGCCATTCCTTTCGTTCCTCCAGAATTTGACGATACGGCAGATGTCGTTCAGTCTCACACGCAATTTCTGCCATCATTGCAATTGCCCTGGCAGGATCTTTTCCAATGGAGGTCTCTGCAGAGAGCATGGTTGCATCGGTGCCGTCTACGATAGCATTCGCAACATCAGTCACTTCAGCTCTGGTGGGTCTTCCATGCTCAACCATGGATTCCAGCATCTCGGTTGCGGTGATCACCGGTTTGCCTGCGCAGTTACAAGACCTGATGATCTCTTTCTGGACATGCGGGACACAGGCGATAGGAAGCTCCACTCCTAAGTCACCCCGGGCGACCATGATCCCATCAGCAGCCTCCAGGATCTCATCAAAGAGATCGACCGCGAGTTTGGTCTCGATCTTTGCTATGAGTGGAATGATTCTGTGGTCATCGGTGAGAATATCCCTAACTGTGGTAATATCGCCTGCTGATCCTACAAAAGAGAGTGCAATGAAGTCTGGGTTCAGTTCTGCTGCAAAAGAGAGGTTTTTTTTCAGTTCTTCATTGACATACGGAATATCGGGCCTGCGTCCTGGGATTACTACGCCTGCACCCTGCCGGATTGTTCCACCTGTTATAACTTCAGCCCGGATTGATGGCCCGATCGAAGTAACGGTCAGGGTGACTGCCCCATCAGCAAGCAGCATGGTGTCACCTTCACACATCTGGGGAATATACGAAGCCGGTCCGATTCCCAGTTCCCCGGCATCAGGTTCTGAAGCGAGGACAACATGATCCTGAGGGAAGAAGGAGATCTCTGGTCCAGGCATCGAGCGGACCCTGAGTTTTGGTCCCGGTATATCTATCATAATAGCAACCAGCTTTCGAGCTTCAGTTGCTGCGAGTCGTATTCGTGAGATGGTCTCCTGATGATCCTGCAGGGTGCCATGCGAGAGGTTGAGTCTGGCGATATCCATCCCGGCGCGGATCATCGCTCTGATCGTCCCGATATCAGCAGAAGCCGGTCCGATTGTTGCGATGATTCGCGTTAGTCTGATACCGGGTCCCGGAGGAGTTCCAGTTTCTGCACCTGTCCCGCTCGTCATATCAGTACATCCCTGTCATGCTATTTAGTCAAAAGCGTTTGTCCGGGGAGCACTGATGGTTGTCAGGTTCGATCTGCTTAAAACCCGTCGAAGATAACCATGATCTCATGGAACCGGCAGAGCGTGAAGATCTTCTTCTGGCAGTGATCCGTTTTGAATCACGCAACCAAAGAAGTCCACTCGCTGAAGATATTGCCGGTCTGGTGCAGAGAAGTCTGCCAGATGTTCAGACCACCATAAAGCTCCTGGTGGATTGTGGTGAACTGGTGATCGATGAAGCAGGGTTTGTGAAACTAACTGCTTCCGGCGAGGCTGCGGCAGC
>NZ_JAJRBM010000382.1 GCF_028679455.1 Methanospirillum sp.
ATGCTCAAGATCATAGCCGGCTTTGAAAAGACTCTCTATGGAATACTGCTCTTCCTCCTTGGAATAGTATTGATAGCATCAGTCCTCGATCTCGCCTATATCGTTTTTGAATACATCTTTGATGAACGGACATTCCCCCTGCTTGAGAACAAAGAGATACTCAGTATCTTCAGTCTCTTTCTACTGGTTCTCATAGGAATAGAATTCTTTGAGACCATTCTTGCATATCTGCGGGAGAATGTCATCCATGTTGAGGTGATCATCATGGTTGCAGTCATTGCCGTAGCTCGAAAGATCATTGTGCTTGATACCAGTGATACCACCACGGCTCATCTTATCGGCCTGAGCCTGCTGATGGTAAGTCTGGGTGCTGCGTATTACCTGGTGCGGCATAGCAACGGCCTGTACCCGCTCAAAAAAGAGTGATCATCCGTGTGAAACAGACGAGAGGACCGAACCGGTCGATTCTCAAACCAAATCTTCGTTTTCACGAGAGAATGGTCCAGCATTCCCAGGAAAAAACCAATCACTGTATCAAATTTTTTCTACCGTAACCCTGACCCGGTCCCCCGGGACCAGCCCGTGACCCTTGGGCACATCAATATTAAACCAGAGCGTACCTGGATCATCCTGGGTATTATCCTGAGACATCAGACAATCCTTCTGCTCATTAATGTCACCGACAAATTCGAGTGAGGATTCAAAGCTGACAATGGTCTTCATCAGACCCAGTAATTGGCGGAAAAAAAGTTTAATTCTTTGCAGGACTGACCATCCAAGTGGTGCTGTTTGAATAGCTCCACCTGACAATGGAGATCTCGTGACAGATTTCTGCCAGGATCGCCATATTGGTGCCTACCTCCTTGGAAGACAGGCCCAAATCCTTTGCAATGTATTTGGACTTAAAGTAATGCCTGCCGGAACCAAGACCATTACGGAGATACGTAATGAGTCGCGTCTGCGTCTCATTGTACTTATCTCTCAAACATGTGTGTGATGGCATACATGCTACCTCCATCAGCGTAAGTAGGAATCAGAATGCAGACATATATAGATGCGCAATTTCCAATGATTAATCGTGTAAAATTGAGACTGAAAAAATAATGTTATTCAACGGTTGAAAACTGGGCAATCTTTTCTGAGAGTCGCTCAGTCACTTCCTGCCGCATTCCTTCGACAAATTTGATACTTCCCACGACAAGGTGACCGCCACCGTTTACTCCGGCTCCTGGCAGATCGTCCCGAAGCTCACGGACCATACGGGGAATGTTCATGAGCACCCCACGTGATCTGAGCACAACAAAATCAGGTCCGAACCCAAGCGTAACCACAGGTTCTCCGGCATACTGCTGGCAGAGGCGGTCATGGACCTCACCACAGGTTTTGCCAGGCGGGGGAAACGTGAACTTGTGGGCGTGAATCTCCACATCGATCGTGAAGAGATGTGCCCCGTTCCCAAGAACTGTATGCCCGACGTGCGGCATACAGGTCTTCACCTGTTCGGTGATGGCAGTGTTTGCTTCTTCTTCCAGAAGCGAGACCATCTGAAGATGACGCTCATGATTGCCATTCAGGTCAAGAATGTCCTTTATCAACTCTTTCCCGTCGTTAAAGCGGAGATAAAACTGGATGTAATCAAGAGCGAGAGCAATCCGTTTACACTCTACCTCCGAGAACCGATCTGCTGAAAGTTCCAGATATCTGGTCCGCTCAGGGGCATCACTCCGGTCAGCAACTCCGGCTACCGCTGCAATGTGACGGATCTGACGATCAACTGCAGGAGAGATCAGACGGGCAATCTCGGTTCCGAGCATACCTGCCGTAATCCCGTAGTCTCCTCCGACATGGTACGGATTGACGTGCGCTTCGAGATACTGATCCACAATCTCATCTGGATGATGATGATCAAAGACGATCATCGGAATCCCGTAGACCTTTGCCATCTTCATGGCAGGAAGATCCTCTTCAGTTGACCCGTTATCAGTGAGAAGCACTAACGGCATCTTCTGACCGAACCTGATATTGTCCCGGGTGGCATAATCGAGGTCTCTGACAATATCTTCTATCTCGTAGAACGGAGCTTTTGAAGGAGCACGCTTGAAGAGATAATAATCAGCGTCGTAATCCCCGCCTGACTCATTTATAAGGGAGATGACCGCCTGCTCAATGGAGACAGCCGAGCAGATCCCATCCGCATCAGCATGATGACGAAGAAGGATCGGCTGGGCGGTGAAAACCGCACGCCTGATGATCTTCGCGATCTTCCGCATGGCCGGCCTGAGTTTTTCAAGCACCTCACTCTCAACCAGGAGTGGAACTTCAGGGGGTTCTGCACGTACATCGATGGCATGTTCAATGCCTGCAAGCACCTCGTCTGCTTCACTGCCACGCAAAACACTCAGGTTCTCAAGCTCGATCTGGACCTGACCACCACGCTGCATGACCTCACCGGTTGCCCGAACCACGTCACCCTGATTCGCATCAGGAAATGCCCGCTTCCCGGCCTCGACAAAACCAGCTGCATTTTCTGAACCTGTGGCATCGATGAGTGTGAATATCGTGGGACCTGAGGTCTGTTTAACCTGGGCAACCACGCACTCAACCATTACCCGCCTACCGACCTTCCCTTTCAGTTCGCCAAGCTGGATCGCACGTTTCTTGCAAACCACCGGCTGAACCTGATATGAAGTGATAATTACCTCTTCTAAGTCGATATTTCCATTATCCCTGACATTTCCTACCCGCACCAGAATTGTATCCCCTTCCTGGTGACTGGTAAGCATATTGCTTTTATGAACAAGCCCTTTGGTCGAACTGTTCAGGTATACAAACGTCCCGAACGCAGCAAACCCCTGGATAGTACCGGAATAGG
>NZ_JAJRBM010000383.1 GCF_028679455.1 Methanospirillum sp.
TAAGGGCGATTTTATTATCAGTCAGGGTGCCCGTCTTATCTGTGCAGAGTACATCCATACTCCCAAAATTCTGGATGGATTCAGGATGTTTTACAATAGCACCTTTTGCTGACATGGCTATCGCTCCTTTGGTCATATTTAATGAGAGGATCATCGGGAGCAATTCGGGTGTCATTCCAACGGCGAGGGCAACAGAAAAGAGCAATGATTGAAGAATATCCTGCTTGAATAGTGCATTTACAAAAAAAACCAGGATAACGAGGCTGAAGACAAACTTTGACATCAGATAACTGAATTGTTTGAGGCCGTGTTCAAATTCAGTTTCAGGAGGTCGTTGGACCATCGATTTCGCGATCTTCCCATATTCTGTTGATAATCCGGTTTTAGTGATTATCGCATCGCCTGATCCACTGATAACAGAGGTCCCGAGAAATACGTAATTTTCTGCTTCAGCCAGGTTTTTTTTTAAATCTGAAATCTGATCATTTTTCTCAACCGGATACGGTTCACCGGTAAGTGATGATTCATTCACAAAAAAATCCCGTGTTCTGACCAGACGGGCATCAGCAGGGACCATATCGCCAGCAGCAAGTGTGATGAGATCCCCAGGAACCAGGTCACCAATCGGTATCTCATCATCTTTTCCATCCCGGTGTACATTCACCCGGGTAATTATTTTCTGTATAAGTAACGCTGCAGCATTTTCAGCCTTATATCGTTGAAAAAAATCGAGTATGACGCTAATCAAAATAATACTCAATATGATTACTGCATTGGTCATCTCACCAACAATCAATGAGATAATTGCTGCAAATAACAGGATTATAACCAGTGGATTTGTGAACTGTTCCAAAAACTGAAAGATTGGAGATCCCTTTTTTGTATTGGCAATATCATTTCGTCCATAGTGTACGAGTCGTGCTTTCGCTTCTTCAGTGGTCAAGCCTATTGCTGAAGTGTTGAGTAATGAGTAGAGATCACCAGTTGGAAGGGTATGAACATCTGTAAACGATACTGATATGTTTTTTTTAATACTCATAAGATAATCCTCCCACAACCCTGGTCATCATATGATATGGGAGGTTACTTTGGGGGCTTCATATAAAACCCCAATGGTGTCCTAGGAGGTCCCAGGCCAGATAGATGAAACCAGTTTTCATGCAAAATATAATCAGTCTGGGCTCGGAAATATCAGTTCAGATACAGAACGATAAACCAGATCCTGGAAAATTTAGCCTGACGGATTCTATTTCGGTGTTAAACAAGAGAATGGAGGGGGTGTCAGACACTACGGAGGGTTTTCTGTTAAAAGAGGAGGATCAGGAAGAATTGTACCGGGAAAAAAGGAATTCAATACAGATTCTTCGCTTTATTACCCTACTGGGTTGTGATCACTTCTTTTTTAATCGTGATCCAGCCCGGTTTCCAGTGCTTTTTGTATCCTGAGCATTTCGGTGGATACTCTTTGTCCCGCCTGCTGATACCTGTGGATCCTTCACTCCTGCTTCCCGGTGGATACTAGATGAACCTAACTTACCATCACCAGATACCAGAGGAGGTGTCACTGGAATCTTTCCATGAACTTTTTTTGCTTTGAATTTCTGATTATCACTCACAATTTTGGCCTCTTTCTCCGATATTTTTTTAAATTTACCCGTTTGATCAAATTTTCATTTCAATCAGAGTCAACCTGCATAGGAGACCGGAGTATATATCTCCTCCCGGGAGTTGCAAAAAATGTTACAACCCTGATTTTCAGATACCTATCCGGAAATACCCCATTTCACTATACAAAAAGCAGATTCATCTGATTTCGAGAAGGTTATATATGGTTGTCTGGATCCACTCCGAGGGCTATTTGAAGAGTGTTCTTCTGTAGATTTACGAGTATCTGAACACATAAAAAAGTCAAGACAAAAAATAGAATTCACCAATATATTCTTTAGTTTCTAAATTTTGTTAAGTAACAGATATTTTAAGATTTTTGAGCATCATTTCAACATCTGATTTGAGAGCTTTACAAATTCCGGTCCTTCCTATAGGAATTGGCAATATTTACGTGTATTCTCTGATATTAACGTGAACAAAATGTGGAACAGGTCTTCATCCAAAACTGAAATACCAGACAAAGAACCGGCAGTCGGGGTGATTGACGCAGATCCACTCAGAGCCGAGCTGTACAGCAGAGAACAACTGATTCAACATGCAAAGGAGACGGCTTTCTCATACCAGGCAGATGCAAGAAAAGGTCATGAGCGTCTTCTTCCACGACTTGGAGCGAACGAACGGGTACTCCTTGAAACACATGCAATTTTAAGCACGGTCATAGAAACAAATCAGCGAGTTGCTCCAGCCGGGGAATGGCTGTTAGATAATTTTTACCTTATTGAAGAACAGATCAGAACCGCACGTCGCCATCTCACGAAAGAATACAGTAAAGAACTACCTCATCTGGTAAATGGACCTTTTGAAGGATTTCCCCGGGTCTATCAAATCGCACGGGAGTTAATTGCCCATAGTGACGGGAGAATTGACAGTGAGAGTCTCTTCGTTTTTATCGATGCATACCAAAGTGTCAACCCTTTGATGCTCGGAGAACTCTGGGCCATACCAATTATGCTCAGACTCTCCTTGATCGAGAATCTACGGAGAATATCAGACATACTCGCATCAAACAAACGTGAGATTGACTCTGTGAATATTTGGGTGGATCGGATAACCAAGGTTGCAAAAGAGGATCCCAAGAGTCTTATCCTTGTTATCGCAGATTTGGCACGGTCAAATCCCCCGCTCACCAGTGCTTTTGTCGCTGAAATTGCACGACAATTACAGGGACAATCAGGAACACTGGCCTTTCCCCTAACCTGGATCGAACAGAGGCTGTTTGAGAGCAACCTGACTATTGAGCAGATGATCAGTGCAGAGAACCAGACCCAGGCCGCTGATCAGGTCTCAATCGGAAATAGTATCGGAAGCCTTCGGCTGCTTGATAAAATGAACTGGCGTGAGTTCATTGAACAGGTGAGCCTTGTTGAGCAGATCCTTCGAAGCGATCATGACGATGTCTATGCAGCGATGGACTTTGAAACCCGTGATCAGTACCGGCATGTAATAGAAGATATTGGAAAAAAGAGTGCCATTGAAGAGAGCAAAATCGCTCTGAAAGCAGTTGAACTTGCCCGTGAGAGCCGTAACAGAAGAGACACTATCTCCAGCAGATCCCATGTAGGATACTACCTGATTGATAAAGGAAGGCATTCTCTTGAGGAAGCACTTGGATACCAGAAATCCCTTATTGATCAACTCCTCGGTCTTGGAAAATCCCACCTGTTGTTTCTCTATCTCACTGGGATCCTGTTCATAACCATTATTGTGGAAATCTTTGGATATACCCGGATTACCGGTACAGCATGGTTTCTTATTCTCCCGTTTATGGTCCTGCTTCTGATTCCAATCAGCCAGGCTTCAATATCATTGGGTAACTGGTTCATTACCCTCCTCCTGACTCCGGTTCCTCTCCCGAAGATGACGTATTCATCCGGAATTCCTGATGATCAAAAAACCATCGTAGTGATTCCCACCGTGGTATCGGGAACAGCTGATGTTACCAGACTACTAGACTCACTTGAGATCCGGTACCTGGGGAACCGGGATGAAAACCTCTTCTTTGCGTTACTTACCGATCTGCGAAATGCAGATACCCGGGAACTGCCTGAAGATGCGGAGATCGTTTCTCTGCTCACTACCGGGATTGAAGAACTGAATACGAGATATTACGATGACAAACAGGGAATCTTCTTCCTCATGCACCGATCCAGAAGTTGGAATAGCAATGAAGGCAGATGGATGGGTTATGAGAGGAAAAGAGGTATTCTTGAAGCATTCAGTATCCTCATCTCCGGAAAAGGGGATGATCTCTTCTCACATATCGTCGGAGATCTGAGTCTTTTAACTTCCCTAAAATATGTAATCACTCTTGATACAGACACGCAACTCCCCCGAAATAGTGCACGAGATCTCATAGGTGCTATTGCACATCCCCTGAATCACCCGATAGCAGATCCGAAAACCGGGGTAATCAGAGAAGGATATGGAATTCTTCAGCCCCGGGTATCCATATCTGTATCGGAATCAGGATCCTCCCATTTTGCATCAATATTTGGAGGAGAACTGGGCATCGATCCGTATACCAGAACTGTATCTGACGTATACCAGGATGCTTTTCATGAAGGTTCTTTTATTGGGAAAGGAATCTATGACCTCGAAATTTTTTCCCGATCTGTTGAAGGGAGGTTCCCTGATAACCTCATATTAAGTCATGATCTACTGGAAGGCTGTTATGTCCGGACTGCTCTGGTGAGTGATATTCAGGTCTTTGAGGAGTACCCGTCAAGTTATATTGCGGATATCAGGAGAAGACACCGGTGGGTGAGAGGTGACTGGCAGATAGGATCCTGGATATTTTCCTCGGTCCCTGACAATACACAGAAAAAAATCAAAAATCCCCTCTCTGTGCTCTCACGCTGGAAAATCTTTGATAACCTACGAAGAAGTCTCGTGGCTCCTGCATCCATACTCCTGTTATGCATAACATGGCTTTTGGTATCGAATTCTCTATTCTGGACCGGTTTTATCGTATCACTCGCATTGATTCCACCGATTATTCTGACCGGATGGAAGAGTATAAAAAAGCCTTCTGAACAGACCTGGAGATTACATCTCCACGATATGGTCAGGGTTATCAGGGATCAACTGGCAGCACCTCTCATCACTCTGGTCTTCCTTCCGTTTGAAGCATATATGTATCTTGACGCAATTCTGCGTTCATCATGGAGAATGGGATATTCCCACCACCATCTGTTGGAATGGACCACACATCAGGAGGTTGGACGAGCCGGACATACAGACATGAAGAGATCCTATCAAATCATGTGGCCGGGACCGGTGATCGGGATGGCATTGCTCATCTCTATGATATGGTACCCGATAGGTAACGCTCCGGTTATTGTTTTGTTTGCATCTGTATGGATCCTGTCTCCTGCTCTGGCCTGGTGGATCAGCCAGCCGGTTAAATCCAGAATCACCAGCCTTACTCCCGGACAAAAGCATTTTTTACGAGAAACCGCGAGAAAAACCTGGCGATTCTTTGATACCTTTGTCACTGCTGAAGATCATTATCTGATAACCGATAATTATCAGGAACACCCGGTAGTGAAGGTTGCTCATCGCACATCCCCGACAAACATCGGTCTTTCACTCCTCGCAAATCTTACCGCATATGATTTTGGGTATATTCCGGCCGGAGATCTGCTGGACAGAACTCGAAAGATCATGAATACTCTGGGGGAACTAAAACGATTCAGAGGGCATTTTTATAACTGGTATGATACCCTCACCCTTGAACCCCTCCTTCCCCGGTATGTCTCAACGGTCGACAGCGGAAACCTTGTTGGCAACCTGCTTGTACTAAAGCAGGCAATGAATGAAATTCCGGACAACCCGATTGTTTCAGGAAATTTTGATGAGGGAATCGCTGACACCATCCGGATTCTTACTGATGCCCTGGATGCTTCTCATACGGGATCTGACGATAATTTGAGTCCGGATATGATACAGGTCCTGGATAAGATCAACGAGTTGAAACATGGCAGGATTCTGATACCCGGTTCGATACGGGATATTGTAGAGCACCTTGGATATGTTGAAGAGATTGCTTCAGAAATTGAGATTGCATTGAGCACTCATCCTGATGGTGAAGTCAGATGGTGGTCTGCTGAGATAAAAAAGCAGATACAAAACCACAAAACTGATGTATTATCATTCATCTCATGGACTACTGCGGGCACTCCTCCTGCGACAATATATGGGGAGATTCCGTCAAATCTGAATTCGGATCTTCACCAGTTTTATTCAGCATGTGAAAATCTGAACACCCGGATTCCAACCATCAGAGAGATCGCAACGCTCCAAGAGGATATGCAGACCAGATTCAGTCAGTTACTATCATGGGCTGATACATCTGCTGCCCTGGATGATATCCCCGGATCAGGCCGCTCATGGCTGATGCAAACTCTTCGGGAAATAAGGTTATCAAGCGCCCGGGCAGCAAAATTCCTGTTGTCCTTAAATGATCTTACTGTTCTCTGTGGTGATTTTGCCGAGATCGAATATGAGTTCCTGTATGATCGGGTGAGTAATCTCCTTTCCATCGGGTACAACGTAACCGATCTCAGACTGGATCCGGTATTATATGACCTGCTTGCATCAGAGGCACGGATAACCAGTTTTATCGGAATAGCGACCGGTCATCTTCCGCAGAAGCATTGGTTTGCACTCGGGCGTCTCCTCACTACGGTCGGGAGTGCAAATACCACATTGATCTCATGGAGTGGGTCAATGTTTGAGTATCTGATGCCATTGCTCGTAATGCCGACCTATGAGAACAGCCTTCTGGATAGTTCCTACCATACCGTCGTAGCAAGACAGATCGAGTATGGTCGCAAACGCGGTGTACCATGGGGAATATCTGAATCAGGGTACAATCTCACCGACACTACGCTCAACTACCAGTACCGGGCATTCGGAGTACCCGGACTTGGATTTAAACGCGGGCTTGCCGGAGATCTCGTCGTTGCTCCGTATGCAGCAGCAATGGCTCTCATGATAAATCCGAATCTCGCCAGTGTAAACCTTATGGAGATGGAAAATCAAGGATTTACTGGTGATTACGGGTTTTATGAAGCTATCGATTATACTCCCTCCCGCATCACTCCCGGCAAGACCCATGCGGTAGTTCAATCATTCATGGCCCATCACCAGGGAATGATTCTCCTTTCCATTGCGTATGTACTGTTGAATCGTCCGATGCAGAGGAGATTTGAATCTGACCCCCGTCTTCAGGCAACGATTATGCTTCTCCAGGAGAAGATGCCCAGGCACACCCCGTTCTACCCGCATTCAGGGAAAGAAGAGGAGGTATATACCAGTATCGGGGAACGGGAATCACAGATTCGGGTCTTCAAGACATATCAGACTCCGTGGCCTGAAGTTCATCTCCTCTCAAATGGTCGGTACCATGTGATGGTCAACAATAGTGGTTCCGGATACAGCAGGTGGAATGATCTTGCAGTGACCAGATGGCGGGAGGATCCCACTACTGACAGTTCAGGAACCTTCTGTTATATCAGAGACCTTGCCAGTGGAGAATTCTGGTCAAATGGGTATCAGCCAAGTGGAAAGAACCCTGATTCATATCAGGTAATTTTTAAACAGGCTCGGGCTGAATTTCAACGTCGGGATCGAGAATTTGAAACGCGTTCTGAAATTATCGTATCACCGGAAGATGATGTGGAACTTCGAAGGATCCGGGTTACCAATCGCTCATATACCAAAAAGATTA
>NZ_JAJRBM010000384.1 GCF_028679455.1 Methanospirillum sp.
AATCCTGCTCAGATCCTGTCCATGTCTGACTGAATTCTCAACCAGATTATAGATCACTTTCACGAGCATTTGGTCTGCATAGATAGTATACTGGTCATTACTCCAGGTCAGGGTAATCCCTTGTAATATTCCCTGAATCTCCCGCGATTCCAGGATAGGAATAATTCGTTGCCATACCGGGGCGGATGAACCGATATCCTGGTAATAGCCGGTAAACTCAATGAGGGCCTGGATCTCTGATGAAGCCTGGTTTATCGCTTCGAATTGTTCCCTCAGTCTTCCAGCCGGTAATTGATCCCGGATCATCTCACTATAAAAAGAAGTAATCATGGTCCGGTTCAGAATGTCATGCCTGGTGATGCTTGAGAGGATCCGAAGTTTATGATTTATCTCAGCGATTGCCTTGTTTGCCCGGGATATCTCGTCGATGTCATGGATTTCAATGAGCAGGCAGGGATGGGAGGAGATTAAAATCCGGGTGATGGCAACTTCGGCAACAAACGGCATGCCGTTTTGTTTTTTCAGGTTCATCTCCTGATGAACAATCTCACCAGGAGGTCCCCCCTGCTCCATCAGGTGCTCAAACGATTGTGCAGTCAGCCGGATATCCAGTTCATCGATCGGTTTTCCGGTGACATCATCCCGCCTGCACTCAAATACGTTCTCAAATCCGCGGTTAATTTCGATAATCTCATACAACGCATTAATGATCAGGATGGGATCAGGTGTCTCCTCGAAGATGGATATGAATTTCTCCTCGTTCTCCCGAAGTGCAGTCTCTATCTCTTTTCGTTCGGTAATATCCACGAGCAGAAGAAGAATATTCAATTGATTTTTATACTGGATTTTGGTTCCCTTCACCAGTACCGTATGTTTTACCCGGTGCTTCGTGAAAATTTCAGTTTCATACTCCAGGCATTCGATATCGCTGAACCGTTTCTTTATGGTTGCAAGGGCATTTTCCCGGTATTCCGGCGGGAGAAATTCCAGTACCGGCATATTCACCATCTCCCCGGGGAGATAACCGAGGGCAGTTTCAGATGCAGGATTGGCGTACAGGATTTTTCCGAACCTGTCATATACAATTACATAGTCTGGCAGGTTTTCTACCAGGCTTCGGTTGAATAACTCACTCTCAAGAAGGGCATGTTCAATCTTCCGTCTTTCGGTGATATCACGCAGGGTGATAAAGTGAACGTGCTGATGATCGATCTCAACCGATAGATCATCCATCAGGCAGGGGAATGAACTCCCGTCACGACGCTGGAGCCATATTTCATTTCCATGAACAACACCCTCTTTCCTGACCTGGGAGATGATATCCTCGTATGTTTGCGGTGTTGTAAAGATCTCAGGGAGCCGTCTTGCTATCAGTTCATCATGATTGTACCCGGTTATTACCTCGGTGGTGTGGTTTACCTCAATAATTCTCCCTGATGATGAGATCATTCCGATGCCTATCGGTGCATTATCGAAAAGCAGGCGATATTTCTCCTCACTCTTCTTTAGTTCATGTTCCAGTCTCTTCTGATAGGTTATGTCGTTGAGAATGATGATCTCTCCGCTTCTCATATCCGATTTTGATTGCATGAACGAATGAATTCCCTCAAAAACCCATTCTCCATCGTCATTCCTGAAATGCAACTCCTTTGTCTGATGAGTGGGATTTTTCAAGAACGAGTGGAGATCTGTCCATCCGGGAGAAATTTCCTCCATACGCCTGCCGATAGAGGACGACTGGGAGATATGAAATAATCTTTCTGCTGCAGGATTGAAATCTACAAGCCGTGATTGCGAATCAAGGATGAACATGGGGGTTTCAAGGCTGTCGATGATACTGCTTCTGCCAACCGGGACGAGATCCAGAAATCCATACCTGAATATAGCAACCGTATAGAGGATACCGGTTATCCCGAGAAGGGAAGGAGCCGGATTAAACCCCTGGATTGATGAGAGACCGATCTCAAAGATGAGTGATCCGATGACCGGAAAAAGCAATGCAAGTAATAGGAGCCATTTCTGGATCCGATAGAATTTATTTGTCTCTTTATACCCGGTCAGCAGCAGAACAGAGCTGAGGAGCAGGAGGGTGTAGGTGAAAATAAGGTATATTTTATACCAGACAGCATCCTGGAACGACAGTATTGGCAGATGACCGGTGAGGTAGACTAAGAAGTCATACCGGTATAAGGTATGATATTGGCTGGTGGCGGCAAGAATTGCGGTAATGATGGGTATGACAAGAAGCAGGGTGATATACCCTGTATTCAGCCACTTCTCCTTTCCGGTTAACCGGAGCACCAGCCACAATTCGACCACGGGGATAAAGGGAATGAAAATATTGCGTATATTGTGCAGCAGGATTTTCAGGGGAAGATCTGATAGCGAGAGTTCTACCGCATAGTCAAATGCCCACCATGATGAGAGTAACATGATGATTACATAGGGAATTGCCGGAGGATACGACCTGTACCGGTATCCAAATCCTGCTAGGAAGAGGGTAATCATCCCGGAAATGACCAATGATCCGATAATCAGCAGTCCGGTCGTATCAGGTATCAATTATTCTCCTCCCAAGCCGGGTTACCGGTAGTATCAGCAGCATACATCTGATGATCTCCCTGATATATATTGCCCGGGCTATATCCATAAATCCTGGTTTTTTCCCTGTTTCGCAATGGGGAAGTGAATCGCTATCAGGATAATGAACTGCCAAGTATGCATAACTATGGTCTTCACCGTCCGGTATTTGTCTATCTCCCCGGCGTCTTGTGAGGAAGTATATGTGTCTTATACTATAATGTACGATTCAGGTACATACTTTAGAATGACCTCTGTTTTACTTCGGTCATTCTAAAAGGTTATGCTTTGCATTATAATACTTTGCCCGGAATTTTTCTCTGAAAACCAGCCCTGCAAAATTACCCCTGATTTCGGAAAGGATTTCAGGAATATCTTCATTCATATGATCATATGATCGTCTTCGATACGTCAGGGCCGGATAATACTTCGGAGATCGTGAAACTGGTGAAGAGAGAAGCATCCAGGTGTGATTACATCGTGGTTGCTTCGATTACCGGATCAAGTGCACTTCGGGTTGCAGCCACATCACCGGGAAAACCCATTGTCTGTGTCACCTGTCCCCAGGGGATGTACTGGGAAGTGGACCAGATGGACCGGGACCTGTTTGCAACCAACCCCGGACTCAGATCAATCCGTGATGAATGGAGACGGGAGGGCAGAAACAGGGTTCCCATGGAAGTTACTCATGAGAACCAGGTGAGACTGGACGAATCCGGAATCCCGGTGGTAAAGGGAACTATCCCCTTCTTTGGTCCGAGTTTCTCGATGAGTCTTCACT
>NZ_JAJRBM010000385.1 GCF_028679455.1 Methanospirillum sp.
ATTAATCCGGGAAGTACCGTTGCAATCGAACGCCCCGGGTATCTTGGGGCTATCCAGGCGTTCTCGATGTATGAACCTCATTTTGCCCCGGTTACGCTGACTTCAGAAGGGCCTGATCCTGAAGAGTTGAAGCAGGTTCTCTCCAGGGATAATCCCTGTTTCTTTTATGGCGTTCCAAACTCCCAGAATCCATCCGGAATTACCTGGTCTAAAAAGAACCGTGAGGAGGTGGCTGGAGTACTTGACCAATCCGGCATAGTCTTTGTGGAAGATGATGCGTACGGAGAACTCAGGTTCAGAGGTGAACAGATGCCATCCATGAAAAAATTCATCCCAGAACTGACCGCTATGAGTGGATCGTTCTCCAAGATCGTAGCTCCCGGTATGAGGATGGGATGGATCGCGGCTCCCAAACCGATTCTTGAGCAGATTATAACCGTGAAACAGGGCACTGATCTCCACTCAAATATTCTGAGTCAGCGAATCATTGCCCGATTTCTGGACGACTATCCGATTGACACCCATATTGCAAAAATTTCAGCAGCATATGCAAGCCAGTGTGATTGTATGCTGGCCGCCATCAGATCAGAATTCCCGGACGAAGTTGCCTGCACCAGGCCTGATGGAGGGATGTTTATCTGGGTCACGCTCCCCCGTGGATATTCTTCGATGGAACTTTTTGAACGGGCAATACAGAAAGATGTGGCAATTCTGCCAGGCCTTCCATTCTATACTGATGGCGGAGGTGCTGATACCGTCAGGCTGAACTTCTCGAACTCAACACCAGAACGCATTGATGATGGAATTGCCAGGCTTGGACAGGTGCTCAGGGAGTATCTGAAAGAGACTCCACAACTACAGGCATCATAGCGATGACTGATCATCAGGTATCACCACTCCCGGATCCGCCTCTTTCCCGGTATCAGGTCAATCCATTTGATTTTTTTTCAGAACTGCTCTGTGGTTTTTCAGATCAGATGATTCATCTGGTTATCATGCTTGACGGGCAGTTGCAGTATAATACACTCGTTCAGGCTGTCATGCTGGCGACTGAAGCAGAACCGATAACCCGGTGTCGGTTGGTTCAGCTTAACGATATGCTCTGGTGGGAGAAGATTCCTCATATCGGGGGAACGGACCTGGTAATCCGGAGATGTGTCTCTGATCCGATTCACTATCTTGAGCATGCACTATCATATCAGGTAGACCCTTTTTCCGGCCCTCTTGTACAGGCGGTTTATCTTCACCATACCAAAGATCAGGGAGACATACTTGTTCTTAACGCCCATCACACCACGATGGACGGGAGAGGTATGAAGGATTTTGTAAACCTCATTCTTACCTTGTACCGATCATTGATAAATAGTGAAGAAATTCACCTATCTCCATCTCAAATTAATCAGCGGTGCCTTCCCCGGGTATCTTCACTGGTTCCGGATCTTACCAGTCCACCCTCAGGTAAGGTTGCATGGTCTGGGAAATTTTCAGTCCCACTCCGTTCTCTTGACAGTGAGAGAAAAAAGTTCTCACTCCTTCTCATGAACCGGGAACGGGTACAAACCATACAGGCAGTGCGTAAAGTTTGGGGAGTGACAATGAATGATCTCCTGCTTGCCGTAGTTGCCCAGGTCTGCTCCTCACTCATGAAACCGGGTGACAACCGGGCGATCAGTCTGCTTCATACCATCGATCTCCGGCGTTATCTGACTGAAGTACCGGTTCGATCGGTGCTCAACTACTCTACCGCATTTGAGGTTACTGTCCCGGTAGTGCCTGGCGAATCATTGGAAGAGACAACATCCCGGACACATGATCTGATGACACTGATAAAAACACAACATCCGGGCATCGATGCAGTACTGGAAGCAGAGCGGCTTTATGATGCAGGATGCACCTCTGCGCGCAAGGAGATGCAGGAACAGTGGGAGGGAATTTTAGCTGAAGGGAAACGATCTCCTCTCTATACAAATACAGGTATCATCTCTCCGGAAAATCTTGATCCCGGAATTCCGGTCAGCCATGCATTTCTTCTGCCAACCCATAATCATCCTCCCGGATTCTGTTTTGCGATCTCAACTTTTGGAGAACAGATCACATGGTCATCCTGTTATTCCATGCCAGCCTTTGATCCTGACTACATCCGTATGATGTATACTACTCTGGATCAGATTCTCCCCGGTTACTCATCGCAACCTGGTACCTATCTGGCCATATAAGAAGGATGGTTCTCATGACCGCTGGTGGGAGTCATCCCATCCCTTATACAGGGCTGGAGATCTGATTCAGAATTTCAGATACCGGAATAACCCGGGCATACAGTCCTGATAAGGCTGCCAGAAATGCACCCTGAACCTCTGCGGCCGGTATGATGTTTCCGTCCCAGTTCAGATCCCGGGTTGCACATGCATCTGATGCGAGCGTGCAGCGGTATCCAAGGTCTGCAGCTGCACGGACCGTTGCATCCACACACATCTGGGTCATCATACCTGCAATAATGAGATGGTCAATCCCGGCATCAGTGAGGATCTTCCCCAGATTCGTATCTCTGAAACTGTTTGGATAATTTTTCTGAACAATGGATTCACCCGTCTGCGGACAGACCTGTTTATATATTTCTGAACCCGCTGTTCCCGGAATAAAGAAGGAGGCGTCGGGTCTCGTTGAGAGATGCTGAATATGTATTACCGGAATCTTTTTGATCCTGGCAGCCTTGAGAAGGTTTCCTGCCTGAATACCTGCCTCTTCTGCATGAACAAGTTCCATCTTTCCGCCTGAAAAATAGTCGTTCTGAATATCAATCAACAATAACGCTGAACTCATAATTGATCCTACCCTCTCCTGATGAGCAGATGTCTCCGAAGATAAAAACCGAACCGCTCATAAAATCTGAATGACTGCTCATTTCCCTCACAGATTCCGACCCTGTACTCGGTCACTTCCCGCTGACCCATCCATGATAACGCACGGTTCATAAAGGTCGTTCCAATCCCTGATGACCGGTATTCTGGCTGAACAAATATCGATTCTATCTCACCAAAATAACCGGTTGCTGCTGAACTGATACAAAACCCGATAGGCACCTTGTTTGTATCCCGTGCGAGGTGTACAAGCAGTTCCCTGCCTTCATTGGTGGTCAGGACATCAGTACATCGTTCAGAAAAGGATCGGGATTGCAGGTGATCCCTGAAATGCCGGGCATTGCATACATGGTGAATCCGAAGTTGATTCCAGAGATCCTCAAGAAGAGCGAGCCCTTCTGAACCGTACTCCTCATAGGTGATAACCACTTTTTGATCCTGCCTGATATCAGTATGATCCGATCCATCCCGGTGTGCAAGGTCGGGACTGAAAGCAGGTACACAGATTGCCACATACCCGGCGCCATCCGGGGAACTGTATTGTACCCATTCTCCGGCCTGAGCAATTGCAACCTGTCCGCTCTGAACCTGGAACTGGTCAGTCCTGGTGGTGATGAGAAGTGTTCCCTTCAGTACCAGTGAATACTCATCAAATTCAGGAATCTGTCCAGGTTCACTCCAGCCCGGAGGACTATTCATCATAGCAATACTTGCCTGGCTGGTTCCGGAGACTGCCCTCCCGATATACTCCGCGATGCTTTTCGGAGGAGAACCTGCTGCCGGAATGATCCGGGGAGAATCGATAACCCTGACCATGCGATCACGTTAGCTGAGAACCGGGAAAAACAGGATCCTTGTCCCTGTCAAAAGGATATTCATCATAGTCCGAAAATTTTGATATGCCCTGACTCTTCCCCGGGTAAGACTGCGGTCATCTTTACCAGTTTGTGAACCACACATGAGTGTAATCAATGGCAATCGATCAGATCCCGATTGGAAGGTTTTCCCTTATGAGTCATCTCTCTCTGAAGGCATTGCGAATTTATGATCGGAAAGGCCTGTTGGTTCCGGCATCAAAGGACCGGATTACCGGGTATCGAAGTTATTCAGTCACTCAGATTGGAACAGGAGTGGCAATCCGTTCTCTTACACTTCTCGGTTTCAATCTTGACGAGATAGCATCAATGCTTCAGGCAAAAAAGAACGGTGATGATGAGAGGATCAGACAGATTATTGCGGAACGTCGTATCCAGATCGGGAGAGAGATTGACCGGTTACATACCATAGAGGAGATCCTCCAACATCAGGAGTCCTCACTAGAGTTGATACCGATGAGTTATTCAGAACCTGAATTAAAGGATATTTCTCCGATACGAGTGATGAGTATCCGCGACAAAGGAGAATATCAGGAGACCATTGGTCGTCTGATCACCGAACTGTGTACTGTTGCCGAATCCGCTGATTCAGGTCCGTCAGGGTTTCGGGTAGCAGGGCCACCGATGAGCATTTATCATGATGGGGAATACCGGGAAACCGATGCAGATATTGAGGTTGCGTTTCCAGTGCTTGGCAGATTACCAGGTGATGATGATCGAGTAAGGGTGTCAGTCCTGACCGGGGGCCGGTTCCTGACGCTCCTTTACAAAGGGCCATATATGGGGATTCATGAAGGGTATTCCCGGGCATATGCGTATGCTGCAGAAAACGGATTATCGCTTGGTATTCCTGGCAGAGAGTTGTATCTCAACGATCCAGGTGAGGTTCCTGAACATGAACTGATGACTGAGATTCAGATACCGGTTCTCGGTGAATCTGAATCACGTTGATATCAGAGAGTTATCTTTTTCGAAGCCCGTTTTCCATAAGGGCAGACATAGAGGCACATTCCACATACCGCCTCTTTTCCCTGTTCCCGCAGTGAAGAGAAATAGCGGTCGCATTTTGAGGCGTCAAATCTGACTTCTCGTGTATCCTCTTCTCTGAAAGGTTCTCCGGTGAATGCGTGTACCGGGCAGGAATCCACACATTCCTGACAGGTTCCGCACCGCTCATCCATCGGTGTGCCGGTTGGAATCAGGGGTGCATTGGTCAGAACGCTTCCCCATCTGACACGTGGTCCAACTGTAGGAGTGATAAGCAGACAGCTTTTTCCGATCCATCCAAGACCTGCACAATGTGCTGCCAGTTTATGTGAGAAAAATGCGGCGATCTTGGCTTTTTCCGTTCTGGTTGATGCAGATACCGGAAGTGCTACATACCCTTCATGCTGTATTCGTCCGGCTATCTGTGAGATCAGGATATCGAGTCTGGTATTAATAACGTCATAGGATTGATGCCGGTACTGAATTGAGCCTGATTCTGAGTTATCAGGCAGAAGATCAACAAGTGGATGGATCAGGTTCATACCAATAGATATGGCATATGGAAAACCTGCGAGGCCGTCTCCTCCCTGAGCCCGGACCGCATCACTGGCAAGTCTGAGATCGGCAATACCAAAATGATCGACACATGCCTGTTCTGCTATCGTCCTGAGTGCCTCATCCAGAGACATGGTCATATGAGTTCAGCACCAGAACAGATACCTGTGACGATCTATTCTGTCTCAAAGAAGACCTCTCCTGAAGATGACCTGATCATATCCAATGTTGACCAGATCTGAATCTGAAGTATATTTATAAGGAAACAAGAATATGTAGTCATATGTCTGAAACCGTAGAAACATCAGATGTACAGGCTCTTGCCTGCGTTGGGACATTTCCCTGGTGGAACGTTTTGCTATGGGGAATCTGTGCCATTATTATTGGGATACTCTTCCTCATTACCCCGGTGATCACTACGCTTGCCATGATTACCTTGATCGGAGCCTGGTGGTTTGTTGGAGGGATCTTTTCTCTGCTCAGTCTTACCACAGATCGGTCAAACATGGGCCTGAAAGTGATCTCTGCAGTTCTCAGTCTCCTTGCCGGTCTGGTTATTCTCTGTTATCCGCTCATTAGCACACTGGTTATTCTACCGTTCTTCATAATGATCATCGCAATATGGGGGATCATTATTGGAGCAACCCAGTTGTATCATGGATATCAGGCGAAGGACTGGGGGTCAGTAGCACTTGGTCTGCTCAGTGTTATTTTTGGTATTCTTTTGCTGGTGTATCCACTTGAAGCAGCCCTCTCTCTTCCATTCGTGGCAGGACTCTTCGCACTCATTGGTGGAATATCAGCAATAATGGGTTCTTTTAATCTGAAAAAAATACAGACCCAGTAATCTCTTTTTACAAGTTATGAGATGTACCCGCCTGCAAATGCAGTTGGCAGGGTTCGCTGAATCAGTGTTGATGCTCCCAGCGGGGGTTTTATCTCAAGTGAGAATGAACCTCCAACCATCGGTCCCTCCATATTTGCAGCATCAAGATCCAGACGGATCCTGGTGCTGGCACCGGGAGAGAGGAGTCCTGTATGTGGTGTTACAGCACTCAGGGGAATCTCACCGCCAGACCCGCTATCCCTGACATAATAATAAACCATTTCAGAGAGGTCTATTGCTTCTCCGGTTTCAGGAACACTGATACTGATGCTCAAAGACTGCAACCCACCATTACTCTCACTATATGTCCCTCTGATGAAGCCATCAGTGATGACGGTAGAAGTACTCTGTTTGACACCTGCGTAGGTTACTTCCTGAAACCGCTGGGTGGCGAAAAAACCGGTACTCAACATCGTATACCCGAATATTGCTGCAACTACGACAAAGGCTATTAGTATTACCGCTGCTTCAAGTCCGGAGAAACCTAGTTCCTTTCTCATGTGAGTCATTCCGGTATGGTATACACCCATTGATTTTGAAAAATTTAAGGTTTCAGATGGTTCGCTCAGCTGTTGTTCTATGATCCAGTTCCCGGTATCTCAAGTATATTCAATATCGTTCGGTACCATCCGATATGATCCTGAAGAAACGCTGATCTCAAATCTTACCCCATTACCAGGAATACCGGTTTCAGTAATGGTCATCTTTGTGATTGCAAGTATTTCACGGGAGAGAAACAGGCCTAATCCGGTATTTTTTCCAAAACCCTTTGTGAACAACCTTTTTTTATCTGCTTCACTGATACCGGATCCGTCATCAGTATAGATGATCTTCAGGGAATCCCTGTCATTTTCGGTAGTTACGGTTATCCGCGATATGGTTCCTCCATGGCGAAGACTGTTCTCCATGAGATTAAAGAAGACCTTCTCGATTAGTGGTTCAGCATAGATCTCAATACACCCGGCCTTATTCTCAACATTGATTCCAGTCAGGTCCAGAGACTTCATCGCCCTGCCGATAAGACCTGATAGTAACTGCCACTCAGGTGGTTTAATCCCGACGTCCTGATACATCCGGGTAAATTCGATCTGTCTCTGGATAATTGATGTAAGTTGGGCTGATTTGGATAGAAATCCTTCCTGTTCCGGGCTTGTACATTTTTCCCGGCTGAATTCAAGATATCCGGTCAGTGCGGTTATTGAATTGAGAATATCATGCCTGGTAATTGAGGAAAGGATAGAGAGTTTTCGGTTTGTCTCCATTATGGCATTTTCCAGTCGTTTCCGATCGGTGAAATCGATAATAATGCCGACAATACCCGCGAAAGCCCCGGTTTCGTTTGAAAAGACAGCCTTATTCATGATAATATCATGAATTTTTCCATCAGGACCCGGAATCTGTGCCTCATATTGGACACTTCCACCGGTAATGAGGAGTGCGGTATCACGTATTTCATGTTCGTGTGCAAACTCCTCAGGAAGTATATCGTGAACCGTTTTTCCAAGGATCTCTTCTTTTTTAACCCCGATTAGTGTGTCCCAGGCCCCATTGGAACCAAGATACCGGCCTTCAGTATCCTTATAAAATATTGGATTTGGTATGGTATCCATGAGAAGCTGAATAAATGCATTATCAGCGATTATTTTATTTTCGCGTTGCTGCTGCTCGGTGATATCACGGATAATATGAATGCTGACAACCGGGCTTTCATCAGAGGTGAACAGGGGAGTACAACTCACATGGTAGAACCGTTGATTGATACTATTGTAAATTTCTGATGCATGCTCTTTTTTATCCAGTATCAGAGCGGTGTGAGGGCAGGTAACGATCGGATTTGAGGTCCCATGAACAATTTCAAAGCAGTGCATTCCGATAACCTCATCCGGTGTTACCCCGAGATGGTCAGCCATTGCCGTGTTCACTTTTTGAATCCGGTGATCCGGCCCTATCAGGGAGACCATATCCGGAATCGCATTAAATATCCGTTCCCATTCGGTATTGTCCATATGTTACCCAGTTACATATTGTCTTTTCATCATTGAAATTTTGGTGTACTTCTGCGGTTTGTGCTATACTGATATCAAATAAACCGTCTCTGCTTTGGAACCTGAATACCTATTGAATCTCTTCAGATTTTTTATAGCCATAACCCGTCGGATTTTTTTGCGAATGCCTAAAATTGTTCTGGATTTTACGGAAATATATATACCTCCTGACGTGTACCCTCATTAATCCGATTTCTGGGGATTATTCATATTCGAGATCCAGCTTTTGAAGAATCCCTGGTGTGAGGTGTATGTATGGGACAGTCAGAACCTTCAAACAACAAGATGATAATTGCAGAGATAACTGCAAATCCTGCCCCTTTAGGACTGCTCGGATTTGGAATGACGACAGTGTTATTAAACCTGCATAATGCCGGTTTTTTTACCCTTGGTTCCATGATTCTGGCAATGGGAATTGCATATGGAGGAGCCGCTCAGGTAATAGCCGGGATTATGGAGTGGAAAAAGAATAACACATTTGGAGCCACTGCCTTTACCTCGTACGGGCTCTTCTGGATCTCGCTGGTACTCATTCTCATTCTTCCTAAGATGGGACTGGCTGACGGAACAGGTGGTAATACCGCTATGGCGTCCTACCTTGCGATGTGGGGCTTATTTACGGCATTCATGTTTGTCGGAACGCTCCGGGCAAACCGTGCACTCCAGTTTATCTTTGGATCACTGGCGATTCTCTTCTTCCTGCTCGCCCTGGGTGATATCACCGGTATTGAAGCAATCACCCGCATTGCCGGATATGAAGGAATCATCTGTGGATTTTCAGCCGTGTACACCGCTCTTGCACAGGTAATCAATGAGGTTCATGAGCGGACCATTCTACCTATCTGGCCGGTATAATACCGATCATTTTTTCTTTTAGAGTTGATGCAGCGAAATTCTGTTATATATTGTAATTAATATTATAATCAGAATTCTATGGTTTTTTTTCATATCCAATCTGGTCACCCGGTACGGGCAGTTCTGATCGCTCTCCTCCTCTGTTGTCTCTTCTCTGGTCTCCTGGTCTCGCCAGTCCCCGGGGCTGTATATACAGGAGACGGGACTGATCTGAAAGAGGAGAATATCAGTTCCTATATTCAGCATGATCTATCCCAGATTACCAGTGGTATTCCATCAGGAGAACTGATTTTTTTTACGAACATCCATTGTGAAGCATGCCATAATGCTGACGAATTTCTACGTACGATCTCCCGTGATCATCCAGGAATTACGATTGCCCCCTACGATCTGTTTAACAGCACTGAAAACCAGACCATGTTTAAAAATTACAAAAACGCTCACAATATTAAATTTCTCTCAACACCCACTATCGTAATCGGAAATCTTACGCTTGAAGGAAATTCTGACATTGAAAAGAACCTTGGTGAACTGTTAACCTTACAGAAACAGCACACGAGTTCTTCAGGTTTCTTTTCTCTCCCGACCCTGTCAGGACAGCAGGATGGTACTTCTGACAGCGACATTCCGTTACTCATGATCATCGGAGCAGGATTGCTGTATGGAATAAATCCCTGTGCTTTTGCAGTCCTTGTCTTCCTGCTTGTCTATCTGATGGCTCAACTGAGCAAAAAAGCGATTTTGACAGCCGGACTCGTGTACACTGCCGCTGTTTTTATCTTTTACTACCTGTCAGGAGTTGGGTTATTCACGGTGATTCAGACTACCGGAGCAACAATGATCTTCTCGATTGTTGCAGGATGCGTTGCGCTTGTAGCTGGTATTCTCATGATAAAAGATGCCATATTCCCAAAAGATAAACCTACGCTGGGAATCCCTGCTTCGCAGTCAGGCCTTATCAACCGGGTAATAAAAACAGGGACATTACCTGCTGCATTTGTCCTAGGCATTCTCGTGGGAATGTTCGAACTCCCGTGTACTGGTGGCATATATCTTTCAATCATCTCGATGATATCCTTTAAATCCAATATCAGTCAGGCCCTGGGCTACTTGTTCATCTATAACATCGCCTTTGTGATGCCTTTGATCCTTATCCTGGTGCTCGTCACCTTCGGGCTTCCTCCTGAGCGGGTGAATGAGTGGAGAATTGAACAGCGTCGTGCTCTAAGGGGAATTATAGGAGCAGTTCTTATTGCATTTGCTCTCTTTATCCTGTTTGAGGTCTTCAGATAATATCCCAAAATTTTTTTTCCTGGTCGAAGTTCTGACAGGTCTCTCTCCTGCTATTGGTGATGATCCCTGCATCACCCTTTCTTTCCTCATTTGTTGCAGTAATTGATGAGTATATCAAGGCTGCACATTCCCTGATCGAATACTCTATTCCTGGAGAAAGTCCTGGTTCATCATGAATTCTTGCATACTGAATCCCGATAACAAACACATCTGCTCCGGTCTCTTCTGCAAGATATTCGAGTATGAGATCAAGGGAGAGGGTATGAGTGCTTCCCCGAAATCTGGCGATCTCTTCAGGTTCAATGATCTGAATCTCTCCTGGAAGAGATCCAAGATCAAGGGCATCAAAAAACACAATTGCTGAAGGTTTCAGTCGTTTTATTACACTGGTATATTCTTCAGGTGCAACACCGGCATCGATCCGGTGAGAAAACGATTCATGCAGGAGATCCAGCAGGATGGGGCCTATGGCATCATCCCCCTTCATCCGGTTACCAACTCCAACAAATATAATTTCATCCGGATCCAGAGAGCCAAGCCTGAGTGAAAGTTCACTCCAGATTGTTCCGGGTAAATTCTGCATCAAAAAAAAATCATCCTCTCATCTGGTAAATGGTCTCTGCAATCTGTTCCAGACTTCCTGAAACCAGATCAGGAAACAGACCGATGAGTACACATAAGGCTACCAGAATCAGGATCGGAAGCATGGTACAGAGCGGGGGATCCCGGAGATTCCTGAATGCATCCTGCGGTTCACCCATGAATATCAGATAGAATGCCCGCATCAGGCATATGAAAATGATAATACTGGTTATCCAGCCAAATATTCCGAAGATGGTAAGATCCAGTCCGAAGACGGAGAGCAGAACCGGAAACCCTGCTTCGACTGAACCTTCATAGATGATCTCCTTACTGATGAATCCGTTCAGAAATGGAACTCCTGACATCGCAAGCGAAGCGATGAGAAAACATAGACCCGTCAGTGGCATTACCTTTGCGAGCCCGCCCATCCGGTGAATTCGCAGGGTCTTTACCTGAAAGAGGAGAACTCCGGCGATGAGAAAGAGACTACCCTTAAAGAGCATGTGGTTGAGGATATGAAACAGGGACCCGTAGATTGCTACCGGTGTTGCCAGACCAAAACCGATTACAATGTATCCCATCTGGCTGATACTGCTCCAGGCGAGTAGCCGCTTGATATTCTCAGCAAAAAATGCCATTATCCCGCCGATTACCATATTCAGCGTCCCTACAAAGAGGACAATGAGAATGAGCGTATCTATTCCTGACAGGATGTAGAACGGGTACATAACCTTCACCATACCGATGAGCCCGGCCTTGATCAGGATACCTGACATGGTGGCACTTACCGGAGCAGGAGCGTCGGCATGAGCGGGAGGAAGCCAGATGGCACTGAGGGGAAATAGTCCTGCTTTGGTTCCAAATCCAAAGAGGAAGAGAACGCCCAGGAGGAAAATATCAGGTGGAGCAATTGTACTGATATCCATCTGCCTGAGATCCAGGGTTCCGGTGCTGCTGAAGAGGATGAATGCCCCGTATACAACCAGGATGACCTCCACGATACTGATCCCGAGATAGATATACGTGGCTTTAATTGCCCGTTTCGTCCTTCCGTACAGGATCAGGAATGCACTGGTGACCGTTGCCGCCTCAAGAAAGACGAGCATGACAAGGACATTATAGGTGCAGGCCATCCCACACATCATACCGGCGAGCAGGAAATAAATGATGAAAAAAGTTGCGTCAAATTCGGTCTTTTTACGATATATAAAAGAATAGCAGAGAACCAGCGTCCCGAGGAAGGTGACGAGGGTAGAGATAAACATCCCGGCGGCATCAAGCACGAGTGGTCCGAGCGAGATCTCATCGATCATCCCATTCAACAGGGCAAGAAGATATCCGAGATCCACGATAAAGAGGGCGACCATACAACTGAGAATGAATACCTTCTGAATTGGTTCAGAAAACCTAAGCAGGAGATACACGATCACCGCTCCCAGAAGTGGGAAGAGGACCGGGACCAGAGCAAAATATTCAAGCATCCCTGCCTCCTCCCAAGTGGTTATTAGTTACCATTTTTTCGTCCGGAATCTTCAGAACGAACACCGGAACCTGGTATGAAAGGTTGTACATCTCAATCATCAGAATGTTCTCATTACTTTCAGAATCCCGTCGAGAATTGCTTCCGGCTTTGGCGGACATCCCGGAATCCGGACATCAACCGGGATGATCCGTTCAACCGGCCCGGCAATTGAGTAGTTCTCATTATCAACAAATACCCCTCCTGAACACCCGCATGCACCCATCGCAATCACCCGTTTGGGGTCAGGGGTTTGTGCATATACCCGCTCCAGGAATGGCTTGGTATGGAGTGGGACAGGACCTGTCACCAGAAGAATATCGGCAAACCTGGGTGATGATACTAATTTGATTCCAAGCCGCTCGAAATCATATCTTGGTCCCATGCATGCCAGAATTTCTAAATCACACCCATTGCATCCACCAGCATGAGCATGATAAACCCATGGCGACCGCTTCATAAAGGTATGAGACATGCTCATATGAACTTCCTCGGATGTGTATTCCACTCAATGCTCATCTTTCTCCTGCAGGAGATGCAGGCGGTCAGATATCGTTCCATATCTTTCCTGACTACCAGAGCGGTATCTGGTTGCAGGTTCTCAAGAACCCGTTCTGCGATAACCCGTAGAAACGTTTCAGTGACCGGCATTACTTCTCCACACACCGGACAGGTCTGTAGCGTCAGGGTGGTATCAACCGTGTCATCCCGTTCATGAATTTCATGAGAAAGGCTGATCTGTGCTGCAAACCGGTCAGCAACTGTAATATCCAGATCGTTGTCGGTCAGGCTGAGCCAATCCGCATTACCAGGATGTGAAAGATCTGATGACTGCTGTTGTCCATTCCTCTCTGAAAAGACCGGTCCGGCTGTGAGATCAAGTGCTCCTTCCGGACAGACATCAGCACATCGTCCACAGAAGATGCACCTGAGACTGTCAATGGAGATTGTTCTACTTGTACCTTCATCAGTACTTGAGGTGGCTCCACTCGAACAACGTTCATTACAGGCACCACATCCGGTGCATCTGGTCTCATCCCGTCTGGGGAGTCCACGTGATCCTGAAGCAATGAAACCGAATATATCTCTGACTGTTGGCGGCTTTGTCCATAACCGGGAGAGCAGTCTGCCGTATGCCGTTATTCGGGTCTTCAGATTCATAGCAGATACCTCGGTATTGCTGCCCAGAGAACCGCGATGATCGAGAGGACGAGTGGGACCTTGAATAACCACCAGGTAGCCTGATCAATTCTGAACCTTCCAAAAAGGGAGTGGACAATTCCAATCAGCAGACAGGTTACCCCGGCTCCTGCTATAAAGACCAGGACTGCAGTAATTCCTGTTGATGGAACCCAGAGGAAGAGATCGGTAAACAGAGCTACCAACACAAAAAGCATGATAACCTTGGTGGCTTCAAGCAGGCCAAGAAGTTTACCGCTGTACTCGGTGGTAAGTCCGCTCACGATCTCAGACTCTGCTTCTGCGATATCAAACGGCTTCATATGGAGCTTAACCAGGATTGCAAGAAAAACCACGATGGCAGCAAAAGGATTGGTGATCAGATTGAATCCCATCATCACCTGAATCGAGAGGGTATCATAGGTGATTGCCAGGGCAAAGGTTCCAAGGATGAATGGGATCTCATTGGTGAGCATCAGTTCAATCTCCCTGACCCCACCTATTACGGCAAATAGAGAGGCACTGGTAATCCCTCCGATGATAACAAAGAGGAGTTCTCCCATCAGGAGATAAAAGAGCACAACCAGATCAAATGAGTATGAGAATGAGACTCCTGCTATCGGGACGAACAAACTTGCAAGAATGCCTGAAAGAATAGCAAGGATTGGTGAGATAATAAAGAGCGAACCTGCAGTTGCGGGAATGTTTGTTTTTTTGGAGAACAATTTGAGGATATCATAGAGTGGTTGTAATATCTTGGAATAATTGATATCATGCCATTGAGGGGGAACACGAACCAGTGGTCCTCTTCTCCCCTGAATTCTGGCATTTACCTTTCTGATACCGAATGAGAGAAATATCCCACAGCAGAATGCTATCAATGGATTAATCCAGAAGAGATCCATTTAACCTCCACATTGTCTCAGGTTGATGACTTCTTCCCCGGATTTCCTGACGATGGTAGCCCGGTCGGCACACGAGAAGCAGGGATCTACACTACCGATGACTACCGGGACATCCCCCAGATTTCCTCCATTGATCAGGTTGAGCATGATCCTGGCATTCGGGTAGGTCGGAACCCGAAGCCTGACAAATTCAGGAGTGTTCGTACCGTTTGAAGCGACATGATAGAGCAGTTCCCCCCGGGGGGGCTCTGACTTTGCGATGCTCTCACCGCATGGCAACTCGTTCACTGGTCCGATGATCGGGGATGATACTGATTTGAAAGCATCGCAGCACTGCTCACAGATATCCAGAGAAATGAGCAGTTCCCGCATCCTGACTCTCATCCGTGCAAGACAATCCCCCCCGTTCTCGGTCACCATCTCCCAGTTGAGATCTTCGTATGCTCCGTAAGGTGAATTTTTCCTGATATCAACCCTCAAGCCGCTACCCCTTGCAATCGGTCCGACTGCACCGAGTTTCTTTGCATCTGCAGGGGTGAGTATCCCGGTATGCCTGAGCCGGTCAATAAAGATATCATTTGCTTCGAGCTGCTCAAAGTAATCGGGAATCGATTGTTTCAGTCCTGACAACTTTGACCGGATGAAATCAGCATCAACCCGGGTAATATCATTTCTTACTCCGCCGAGTGTCATCATCCCGTGACTGATCCGCTGACCTGAGATCACCTCAAGACTGTCAAGAATATCTTCCCTGAGTCGGATCGAGTGCATCAGCATGGTCCGAAATCCGGTCAGATCACAACTGAGACCAATTGCCAGCAGGTGACTCTTCATCCGTTCGAGTTCACAGAGTAACGTCCGGGTGTATTGTGCTTTTGGCGGGACCGCAATATCCCCGATCTTTTCTACTGCCAGCACAAAGGTCATGGACTGATGAACATTGCAGAATCCGCATATCCGCTCTGCCAGAAAAATATCCTTGTAGTAGTCTCTCCGTTCCATGAGTTTGATGATACTGCGGTGATTGAATCCGAGTTTCAGGTCAGCGTCTATTACTGTCTCGTCTTCAACTGACATCTTCAGATAATTGCTCTCTATCAAAGCCGGGTGGTACGGGCCGTATGGCACCACCGAGAGTGGCTGGTTGAAGATATGATCCCGTGGCGGGGTTTTTTGTGGGCTGGTATTGATACGGTCGGTGGTCGGATCTCGGTCCGGAGCTGCTCCGGTGTGCATGTCATCCCAGTTCAATGGAAGCCAGAGATGTCTGGGATCCGGATGGTTTTTCACCCTGACACCCAGAAACTCGATCATCTCCCGTTCAGACCAGTCAGCCTGGGTGGTAATGGGGGTGACAGATGGGACTGACGGATTATTCCGGTCTACTATCGTTCTGAGCTGCAGATGCCTGCTGGGTGTTTCTTCATCATAACAGAAGTAATAATCAAGTCTGATTCCGGGGATCCCAAGATCCACTCCTGATGCATACATGAGACTGGCAACAGACTCCATCATCGACGATACTTCTGATTCGAGATCTGCAACCGCTATCTCCCTGACCCC
>NZ_JAJRBM010000386.1 GCF_028679455.1 Methanospirillum sp.
ACAACCAGGTTTATGTAACCGGATACCAGGCATTTATCTTACCGGGAGACCGTACTGCTGGCACTGCAGAATCTGCCCACCTTACCAGTCTCCAATATTCTTCCAGACAAAATTACCAGAATTGTCTTTCTCTAATGTGAAGAACCCGTAACTTGCACGGGTTTTATCTCCGGCTGCATCGATACTCATTCTTCAGGAGATTCTGTGATACTTTTCGATAACGTATCCTCGGGCTTCTTTAACTGTTTTACTTCCAGAATCCCATGCATAACGAGCACATGTGCTGCAATATCTGCTGCTTCATATGCTAAAAATGGATGAATAGAAACAAAAATTTATATCCTGGTTACTCTAGGGGAAGATCGTCTATACCTTCTTCATAGGTAAACACGTCATTAATATCCACGTTGAAGACTCGTGCAATTCGATATCCAATAAGTAATGAGGGGGAATATTTTCCTTTTTCGATAGAGATTATGGTATTACGGGTAACACCGACTAACTGTGCAAGAGTCTCCTGGGTCATATCATACTCAGCCCGGAGGACTTTTATTCTGTTTTTCATATTGAATGTGACTAGTATTTTCGACGGTAGTATACATAAAAAGAACCATAGACTAAAAGAAGAAATATTAAAAGAAATCCACCTATTCTAGCCATCAGATCATATTCATAGTATGGTCGCAATCCTTCCTGCCAGAATGTTGCATACGATCCTGCTTCCTGGTATGTCATATCTTCGATATTCCTGATAAGATATGATCTCATGGTTGGATGCGAGATATCCAGAGGATTCAGATACTGAATGGTCACTGACATTGATCGTGTGTTATCATCATTGGTAACAATGTGTCCGTTGATTTTTGGAGTATATGCAGAACTCAACGAGAGAGAAAACAGAATTGATATAATAATAATAACGGTAACAAACAGAACCTCAAGGGTTCTCATCGCAGCATCTCCCTGAATACGCTGATTTAGTTCATCATCCAGGATTGGAGACACAATCTTGCGACCGGAATAACCCACAATTACTGCCAGAGGTATAATAATTAACGGAATCCAGATAAGTCCTGATATTATCGACCATCCTACCATTATCGCTGCCAGAATTGCAGTTCCAATAATCCATACCAGATAATGAATATATTTCATACTGATCGCTGTGTCAGGATAAAGCGGGATGTTCCGGAAAAAATTATGCCAGGTATCTGATCTGAATTTGAAAACGGGCTTATGAATGAAGCCGTTACCTCGTATAAGTTAGGAGAAAGATCTGAACTGTTGGCAGTCCATGACCACCGATGGACCGGATTATCATCAGCAAAAACCCTGGTATGTCCCATCAGTCCTAAAAATGATTTAAATGTAGTCTTAGAACTAAACTCGTCAGTTCTCTCGGTAAAAGCCGGTGTAATTTTTAGGCTGATACTACTTCCTGGCTGTAAATTTGTTGTTCCTGAAATCACGATCAGATCTCCGGCATGAACATCTCTTACAGAATCAAGACTGATATACAGAGAAGAAATGGAATCTGGAGTATTTGGCAGAGTATCCGAAGATTTGTTATATCCGTCGGTATGCATCTGATCAGAAAAAACTGAGGTACCATCTAAGGATGAATCATTATATGATGAGGAAATATCATCAGTTCTGTCAGGAAGAGTTGTGATAGAGAGTGTGGATAAGACGATAACCGCACCAATTATTACGAGAAGAATCGTTGCTCCGATCGCAACAGATCTGTATACCCTTTTTACTGACATTCCTGGTGTTCTGCGTTATGGAACCTACATTTTTCGAAGAGATATACCATTGGTTATCAGAAGATCCTTTTGTTCAATTTCATCTATGAATAGATAAAAGTGGTTAATGTAGTCTGGTTGTATTGTTCAAACCTGACATTTCAATCAATTATTTCACGGTAAACTGTGTATGAGCCTGAATTTTTCCTTTTTTCCATTCACCTTTTGTAAGATCTCCGCTGCTAATGGAACAGGTAACGTTGTATACACCGGGTGTAAAGGCGATAGTATCAATGGCATCTGATACCCGGTTTACTGTATCATTGCCTTTAACAACCATAGAATTCGATGAGAGGTATTGGTATTCACCAGTATATTGAGGCTGGGACTGTGTTAGATCCGGTCCGATCTCCCACAAGATCTCGGTCCCTACTGGTAGATCTGTTGAGCCGATAATGAGGAACTTATCACCTACCTTCTTTGGATCGATCGTATTCAGGAAGATAAACCCATTGGTGATGTTTTGATTGGGTTTATTCGTTGAATTATCAATCAGGACCTGTCCCTTCATGAAAATTGTCAGGTTCGAAGATGTATTACCAAAAATAATCCCACTCGGCGTGAAATTTAAAATATGAGTAACATTTACTTTATATCGTCCATATCCAAACCCAGAAGTATCCATCGCCACAGACCAGATATTCTGTTCTCCTTGTCCGGGAAAAACCATTGCATCAGTTCCTGAACCGGTACAGAAATCATAACAGTCTTTTTCAGGAATGAGGCTAATTTCAAGGTGAGAATCCTTAGGGAGTGTAGTGTTCCCCGATACTACTAGAAGATCCCCGATATTTGTAGAAGGAACTGCGTTGATGGTAATAATCGGGTCTTCCGTCTGTTCCGCACTCACAGATATGATAATCATAGAGATTATCATCAGGAGTAACCCCAGTGTAATCCTGGTTTGTAGTTTCATGGAGGCCACCTCTTCTATGTTCTCATATGCAGTATATGTATAAAAAATTTGGCATTATGCACAATATATTGTGCATAAAGATTACAACTAAAACTATTCTCCTTTTTTTGGGAAAAAAGTCTCATAAGAAAGGGGATCAACCTTACTATATCAGATCTCGGTTTTGTATCATGATTGACTCAACAACGTTGATATTCGGTACCTATTCAGCCTGTCTCGGCATCAATACCCAAAGGAAAAAAGGATCCATAAAAATCCGTAGAACTGGGTGGATAGATGAGTATTCTTCATACCCTTGAATATCCCTAACACAAGTGAAGAGGTAGATTCCGGAATTATTTACGTATCAGGAGTAATCGTTCTGATAACCCGGCACGGATTTCCCACGGCGACCACATCATCAGGGATATCTTTTGTAACAACACTCCCTGCTCCGATAACCGAATTATTCCCGATCGTTACCCCGGGAAGGATGATCGATCCACCTCCTATCCAGACGTTATCTCCTATTGTTACCGGATATGCAGACTCAAGATGAGAACGTCTTGCAGATGGGTTTACCGGATGGGTGGCAGTGTAGATCTGGACACCAGGTCCCAATAATGTATTTTTTCCGATCTGAACACGACCACAATCAAGGATCACACAGTTGAAGTTAGCGTAAAAGTTCTTCCCAAACGTGATATTGACTCCATAATCACAAAAAAATGGAGGTTCAATGAAGACAGTTTTATCAACCGGCTGTTTGATCAGTTTCTCTAACAATCGTCTCCTGACCTTTGGATCCTCTTCTGTTCGGTTATATCTCTGGAAGATCTTCCGGGCCCTCTTCCGAACCGATACGAGATACTCATCTGAACTATCATATTCAACCCCCTCTATCATCTTATTCCATTCACTCATATCGTGTTTCATTCTATCAAACCCAGATATTATATCAGATATTCATCCTGAAGCAAATTTCTCATGACCTTGCATGAGCCTCATACAACTAGGTACCTAAAAATGATGATATATATCAATCCCTTTAATCATCAATCCCCTGGGTATGGGTTCTTGAGATGAAGACTACATGTACCGATCGGTTATTGATACTCATCGTCTCTAATTCATTCAAATTTCGTAACTATTCAGGAATGCTGAGAACAGGTTGACATTGACATCGTATCCTGCCCATAAGTTCTGATATTATCCTTCCCTGGAA
>NZ_JAJRBM010000387.1 GCF_028679455.1 Methanospirillum sp.
ATGCAGAAATATGCCTTTGAGAAAGATCGCAAAAAGGAACAGCAGGAATGCGATATAAACAATAATGAGGCTCCAGTTGAGTATAATGGGCTTAAACAATTCGATTTTGGTAACCAGAAAGGATCCAACCATGGGCAATGAAGCATATTGTACCAGAAGATCATAATACAACATGAGGGTGGTTATTGCAGATACAATCCCCAGCAGTGCCGCATAGATGATCAGAAGAATCACATACTGCTGATATGATTCAGTAAGCGTAGCATGTTTTAACCGTTCAAAAGTCGGACCCGGTTGCACCAGTAGTCCTTTTACATTTTGGAGCAACAACTCAAACATACATCTCAGTTTATGGATTAATATTTGAATTTTTCCCGGATACCCTGAAAAAAGGATCAGGAAGAGAACTCAATGGTATTTCTGCGCTACCGAATACTGGGGGCCGGTGGACTCCTGTACTCCTGCATTCGTGTGATCGTGCAATCGTGGAAGAAACCTCTCCTTATCCCCGTATCCACTTCACGATCCCGCTCATCTGACTTAAATGGTACATCGAAACTCCTGCCAGCGTAACCGGATCCACCACCAGTGTTCCATCCTCCTCTTCCTGAATCGATTCCATCACGATAGCTGCAAACTCAAGTGATGATTCAGCCAGTGAGATATACTGCCGGTAGAGCAGATAGAGACCTCCCCCGTTCAGTACTGCAAATCCCACTGATATGCCTGACAGTACTTCAGCAATCACAGGTTCCCTCCGTACCTGACCAGATCCTTCACCGTCAAATTCCCGGACACAAACCCGTGGCTTTCCAGCGTTCGGTTTTGGGAGTTCTGCGATCCCAGTAGTATCATACCGGTCCCGTTAACCTGGGAGGTCCCTGAAAGACCGGATCCGATAGTCCGGGATAGTTCATACCCACCAGGATCGATGATCCCTGACAGATACATCGATGCATCATTCGTTGTCTGATCTTGGGTATGGTCAAAAAATACACACAATTCATTGATCCCGGGTTGATGCAGGATTGCAGAAGCATATTCGGAGAGCAGTACCGGCCCTGCTCCCCGGACCGTGAGATCAGTGTTCAACTCATCTGATCCTGAAACTGTTCTGCTCACCTGAGAAGAATCGAGTGCCATGGTCCGGGATGCAAACGATCCGTTTTCATCTGATCCTGATGTCGCAAGCATCACCGAACCATCGGTGGTAATGGTGGTTGCCAGATAATCAGCTCCCATAAGCCCGACACCCAGGAGACAGATCACTCCGGTAAGCATTTTCCATCCGTTCATTTTCCCCTGATAAAAGAGGGTGATCAGGCCAGGATAGCCACCGTGTCAGCCCAGGTCTCGATAGTGGTCAGTATTGCATCAGCCTCATACCCGGAGACGGTTACACTATCACGTTTGAATGTGACATTGTAGTTCTCGCCACTGGATGCATGACATTTCAGGGTGCAACTGAAAGAGTCCTCCGAACTGTCATGGGATGCAGTCCCTCCCATAGCAGTGCTGATCGCGGTGGTTGCTATGATGGTACTGATGTCGGTGTTAAAGGCTGCCGAGGTAGGAGCCCTGACCGAGATCTGCCCAACAGTCTTTGCTTCCGTGTTTTCGTAGACTACCTTACCTGAGTAGTACTCAGATCCCCGAACCACTCCGGCTACGGTTGCACCGTTGGAGGTATATGATATACATCCCCACGGGTTGTTCTCGATGACGTCCTGGACAAGTGCCAGGAAGTTTGCCACGGTATCAATCGCGGTAGTCAGTGTCCGTCCCGCTGACTTGGTTACTGATTTGGTTGTAAAGTCTGCCATGTTTTGTTCCAGCCACGTATGTTGTGGCTGATCAGAACATCGATGGGTAGGTAATAAGGGTTTGAACGGAGTGAAAAACGGATGGCATAGCATTACGAAGATCAAGAATGGAGGAATTTGAAATACTATTTTTTGAAATTACCGGCAATTGGGATGAATAAATATCTGAAACGTATCCATCTCAATCTGAATACCGTCGATTCCTGACCTTTTCGTCTGGCAGGTTCTGTGGTCCGCACATGAAGAACGGTTCCTATCCCTGTCAGGCTTCGGGTACCGGGCAGGGCCGCAGGATATTGTGATTCGGTGGTAATATCAGGACCCTGAAGCGAGATGACGGATACGGGTAGAAGAGCGAAAAGAGAGATGCCGGGGATCTCAGTTTTATATCCGGATATCACTTGAGATATCGAGTTGTTTTCTCACCGAATATGTCAACAGAGCAACAAACACTCCGAGGAATCCTGCTACGATGAATACCGTGTAAAGGTCTGAATACAGGAGAATTTCCCCCATAATTACCGGAGATACCGTCATTCCTATGTATTTCATACAAGTATGGAGTGAGAGTATGCCTCCCCTTGATGGTGCAGGAGATACGTTCACAATCTGAACATCGATAGCGGTCTGGGCAAGTCCATATCCTGCTCCGAACAGTAACAACAACACAATTACCGCGAAAAGTGAATGCATCCATGAGATCGCGATTAATGATATCCCTACGAGGACAAAACCTGCAATAATAATCCGGGTCACTGAAAATCTCTCGGTCAGGGTATTAACCCGGGATGCCATGAAAATAACCGCAATCCCTTCAATACCCAGCATCAGACCGGATTCTCCTGATCCAAACCCAAATACATTCTTGACCATAAAGGGGACATAGATAACCAGGGAGAACAACAGGAAGTAGATTGCAAAACCCAGAAAAATCGTAAATAGTACCGGAAGTTGTTTGAGAACGGTGAAGACTTCACGTATTCCCCGGTCATTACCGCACTCTTTCTGAATACGTGTCTCCGGAAGATATACTAGTACGAGGAGTGCGAAGGGGAGTGAAAGTGCATAGAACAGGAACGGATAATTCCATCCGATCATAGCGAGTCCTCCTCCGATAAGGGGGGCAGAGATCGCACCAAGAGCAAGAGACATACTCACTCTGCTGATCGGTTTCACGCTTTCACGACCGGGATACACATCACCAATGATGAGCAGGGCCAGGATTGTCATACCTGCCACTCCACTACCCTGTATAAACCTCAAAGCAAGCAGCAGCTGAAAATCAGAAACAAAATAACTCAAAAAACCGGTCAGACCATATATCACCAGACAGGGTACCAGGATCTTTTTACGGTTTACCTGGTCGATGAAATGACCGATAACAAGGGTACATATCGCTGTTGCGAGGGCATACACCGACATGAGCAGGCCAACGTTATGGGTGGTGGTATGCAAAGGCTCTACCATCTCAGGCAGTGCGGGTGCGATGAGGGCTCCGCCGGCCATAGCAAGAAATGCAGTAATACACAGTACGAGCACGTGACTATTTTTAAATTCCATGATTTTTCCGATTATGTTTCCATGATGTGAGATACATTTTCTATCATATCCCCAAACGTATGTGCGATCAATTCCTTTTGATCCGCATCCAGACCAGACAAGAGGATTTCCTCCCATCCAAGAGCGATTTTTCGAATTTCCGGTTCTATCACTCTCGCCTTCGCAGTCAGAAAGACGCGATATGCACGTCTGTCTTCTTCGTCCCTCTGTCTGAATACATAGCCTTCATCGACCAGTTTCTGTATAGCCCTTGTCACCGTTGCTTTATCCACTTTTATGATCTGGGCGAGGGACTCCTGATTGATTCCATCCTGTGCAAAAAGGGGCATTAACAGGTAGAACTGCCCGGATCCAATATGATATGATTCAAGTTCCGTGTCAAGGTATATCTTTCCGTACCGGTAGAGAAATGAGATGATCTTTCCAAGGAATTCGTTATTGTTCATCGGTGTTCCTTATGCTCATGTCCCGGTTTTGATGTGTGGAAAAGATCAGCATCTTACTGTCATCCTGATATCGCCAAGATAGTTGCAAGCGCAACTTTATTACTTTTCATCCGTTTAACTTATAGTTGTCGTTGCAACGATGTAGGATGAGACCGGGATAGAACTTACAAAAAAGATTTTAGTAATTATTTAGGATATTGAGGAGAACATTCATCCTTCTACAGGACAAGGGTTCTTCTGAATAACCTGATATTTTCTCACATCAAGGAGTGTGCCCTGATTTTGTATTTCTTCGGCCATGTGATAGAGACTTTTCGCGACCTTCCCATCAATGTAATCCTCGCCGCAGATTTCACAAATTTCTGCCGGTACATCCCGCATAACCAGAGTAAAATCATCACGGGTCAGAAGTACTGAAGTTACTCCGGGTTTTGTGTCGCCTCGTTTACACATTGCACATTTCATAATTTTCTCCTTGTTTTTCCGGATTCAAAATGATGTTCATCAGGTTCATATGTAGTGATTACTATAATCTCATCGGTATCCTTGTTAATTGCTGCGACGATATGTAACATCCTGGAACCAACGTACCCACATAAGAGGACACTTGGAAATGGGTAATCATCAGGATAATTTTCGATTATGTGCCCATTATGAATAATATCTTCAACATTTTTCATTACGATTGTATGTTTGGTCCCATACCGAGGGCATCGTTCAGAATCGATCTGTGTTAAGACAACTATCTTGAACGAATGTACTTTAAAAGAGGAGGAAAGATTACGAAAAGCAGAGTGATGTCGTTGTCCGACTCACGGTATAAAAATGCATTGCATTTTTATTACAACATTATGCCTGTAAGGGAGTGATCAACCAGGTGGTACTGTTTGAGTAACTGTATTTCTCTATGGTAAATTCCTGGCAGGTTTCAGCCAGTATTCCCATGTTGGTCCCGACTTCTTTGGATGAAAGCCCGGTCTCCCTGGCGATATACTTTGATTTAAAGAAGCTCTTCCCTTCTTTTACCCGGGTTTCCAGATAATTGATAAGGCACATCTGTCTTTCGTTGTAGTTGGTTCTGATGGTATCGTTGATGAACATAATAACCTCAATATATGGAATCAGTGTTTTGTAGGAGGAAACCAGCCGCAGAGCGGCTGGTATGTGTGTGTTGGATCTGTGTAGTGTAACGAGAAAGTGGAGCAACCCCTGCTGAGGAAGGTTGTTCCGGTGTAATGAGTGGAGGCAACGAATGTAGGAGGACATGTTGAACGCAACTCATATACGGTGCACAGAACCTGCAGGTTTATTCCGGGTTTGCCGGAGAACCTTGAGCAGGTTGCTGTGTGACATACTCTCGTTGCATGAAACCGGATATAAGGATGATAGGTAAAACTGATGGAGAATAGTTAGAAATCCATTGTGAGGGTCGCTTAATTTTATTTCCTGGTTTCGTCTGGTTATGATGTCAGGTACGTGAAATCAACGATGGCAGGATTGTTGCATCCGGTTTACCCAGGTAATGATGATCAGAAAAAAAGTCGAAA
>NZ_JAJRBM010000388.1 GCF_028679455.1 Methanospirillum sp.
AGATTTCTCTTCGCGAAGAGTTCGATGACTGGGCACTCCTCTTCAACCCAGACACCGGAGAGGCCGTAGGTTTGACTCCAACCGGTGTTACGATCTGGAAATCAATGAAGGAAGGAAAGGATCTTAATGGTGTACTCGCAACATTTCAGAATGAGTATGAAGGCCTCCCTGAAGATTTGAAATCAGAAATAAAACAATTCTGTGACGATATCGTACGACTTGGATATGCTCATACCGGATGATACGGGATTATGATCGAGAACCGCAGGGTGATGAAGACACCGAAGTCCATTGACGTTGATATCACATCCAGGTGTAACCTGCATTGTAAATACTGTTTTCACCGGACAAGCCCGGCAGATACCGGTAGGGAAATATCTGCATCTGAATGGACAAAATTCTTTGAAGAATGCGGAAATGCTGGGGTCATGACCATCACTATCGGAGGAGGCGAACCCTTCATCAAGAAGGATCTACCGGATATAATCAGGGGGATCGTCGCTAATCGGATGAGATTTGTTCTCCTCTCGAACGGTGGTCTTATCACCCCCGAAATAGCTAATTTCATCGCTTCGACAGGGAGGTGTGATTATGTACAGATATCGATCGATGGATCCTGTGCAGCCGTCCATGATCGGTTCCGTGGCACCGGGGCATTTGACGGGGCAATTCGGGGGATTACGATACTCAAAGAAGCTGGAGCCCCGGTCACCTCACGAATTACGATTCACCGGTACAATCTTGATGATCTCGAGAATGCGGTTCATCTCCTCCTTGATGAGATCAACATGGGAGTGATCTCTACCAATAGTGTCAGTAATCAGGGACTTGCCAGAGAGAATGAGGAAGAGGTGAGCCTCACGCCTGCAGAGACCTGCATCGCGATGGAAAAAATAATCGAACTCGCAAAACTGTACAATAACCGGATAACTGCCACCGCCGGCCCTCTTTCCCAGGGACGAGAATTTCAGGAGATGGAACGGGCCCGGCTAGACGGTCGAACCATTCCGGGTCGTGGCTTTTTATCCGGGTGTGGATGTATGTGGAATAAGATGGCAGTCAGGCCGGATGGAACCTATGTTCCTTGTGGTATGCTCTCCCATATTGAGTTAGGGAAGATTAATCAGGATAGATTACTGGACATATGGCAGAATCATCCTGAATTTACCCGGTTGAGGCAGCGATACACCATTCCGCTCTCGAAATTTCCTGATTGTATTGACTGTGGGTATCAGATGGTCTGCACCGGTAACTGCCCGGCTGACGGGTATTCAAGCACCGGGGATGTGTATGTTCCCAGCCCTAACGGATGTTTGAAGAAGTTCCTAACTGATGGTGGACGGATCGTCAGCATTCCAGAGTAAATAATTGATGAATTCAAATGATGAGAGTCTATGCATACATGATTAAATAATAGATTCTGGTCACTGAATCAAAGAATATCAGATTAATTCGTGTTGTCAGATTACTATGACTGAACAATCCAAAACAAAAATTACTCATATTCCTTCTCTGGAAACCCTGTATTTTTATCTCACTGGTGACTGCAATATGGCCTGTCGTCACTGCTGGATAGCTCCGACGTTTGAAAACTCTGATCGATCACAGATGGGTTTGCCAGTCGATCTCCTTAAAAAAATCATTACCGAAGCAAAAGAGATTGGGCTTTCCGGAGTAAAACTGACCGGCGGAGAACCACTGATACACCCAGATATCATTCAAATCCTGCGATATGTCAGGGATCAAAAACTCGTACTGACCATCGAATCGAATGGAGTGGCAATTAATCCACACATTGCCGACCTGATCAAATCCTGCACGGATCCTTTTATTTCGATAAGTATTGATGGAAACCGCGAATCTCATGAATGGATGCGGGGTGTGCAGGGATCCTTTGATCGGGTGTCACAGGGAGTAAAAACCCTCGTGGAAACGGGAATCCACCCTCAGGTGATAATGGCAGTTGCCGGAAGGAATAAAGGAAAAATGGCAGATCTGGCAAAATATGCAGAAAGTATCGGAGCCAGTTCTGTGAAATACAACTTTGTGACCCCGACTGCCAGAGGTCGGGTTATGGAAGCAGAGGGTTCAATTGTTACCGTACAGGAACAGATCGAACTTTCTCAATGGGTGCAGAATGAACTTCAAAAAGAACTGAAGATCCCACTGATGACAAACCTGCCCTATGCCTTCAGGTCGCTCTCATCGATGTATAGCCCGGGAGGAACATGTGGGCGATGTGGCATATTTTCAATTCTTGGGGTTCTGTCAGATGGAACATACGCTCTCTGCGGTATTGGGACCAGTGTACCTGAACTCTGCTTTGGTCATGCTTCCCGGAATCAGATTCAAGAGATATGGGAAAAAGCAGAGGCTTTGAATATGATCCGTGAGCATCTTCCCAAGGATCTGAAAGGGATATGCTCCCGGTGTCTGATGAAAAATATCTGCATCGGCCAATGCATTGCGAATAATTACTATGTGAAAAAAGATCTCTTGGCCGGGCATAAATTCTGTGAAGATGCATTTGAATCAGGATTATTCCCACAAACACGATTAGTTGCAGAGTGAATGGATGATATCTTTACATAAGAATTTACATCGATACGCATAATATCCATCACATAGGGATAGAAACCTCTTCACATACGAGGATAACATGAAGGAACCAGGTAAACCTGTTGACCCGGCCCAGATTAGAGAGAAGGCTGAGGAATATTACCGATCCGGGCAATTTTACTGCTCCGAAGCGATCGTCAAAGCCATTAATGACTCTTTTGGACTTAATTATCCAGATTCAGTTATCCGGCTCGCATCAGGGTTTCCGATTGGTATCGGTGGGGCAGGATGCTCCTGCGGTGCAGTGACAGGCGGTGTGATGGCAATTGGTATGGTCTTTGGCAGAGATCAGCCAAAAGACCCCCGAATTGACCGATGCCTCAATCTTTCCCGTGA
>NZ_JAJRBM010000389.1 GCF_028679455.1 Methanospirillum sp.
CAGCAGGAACTTCAGTGGTCTATCATGCGCAGAGTGGTTGATCAGTTTCCTCATCCCATCTCCTGTTACCGCGAGGATGAGACAATTTTTATGGTAAATAAGGCATTCTGCGAACTGTACGAATGCTCTCGGGAGGATGAGATGACCGGTCGGAGACTTCAGGATCTGCTGGCACCCGATCTGTACCGATCATTTATCCAGGGTGATCAGGAACTGAGAGAGAAAGGTGGCCATGAGATAGTATCCGTACTAATTCCCTCCCCTCATGGGAAGAACATCATGGTACCTGCAGAAAAATCTGTGGTGTCGATTGGTGACGGTGATGACAGGTTCATCTTCGTGGTAATTATTACAGAGCATGATGAGCACCGGCCATGGGACCTGATAAAAGTTCAATCCGGAGAACAATAATAACCACTACCTGCATCAACACGGATTTTTTTGATCAATTCTGTTCACCGACACTTCTACCATTAGAAAAAGCAGCCATACCTATGTATAGTACAGAAACCTCTGCATGTATATGCAGACGTAAGGGCAATTTTCCCAGATATTGGGAGAATGACGTCCGGTTTGAAGGGTAAGGGAATATCCCCGGCTGGTAATCATTCATTTTTAGTCCCCCTGATCTTCCGGATCATCAGCGTTACGAATGCAAAGAAAAGTCTGTGATAGTGTTATGGAAGGTAAGAAATTATATGTGGGGAATCTCACCTATTCAGTCGGTGAGAACCAGCTTCGGGAGTTATTCTCAGAGTATGGCACAGTTGTCAGTGTTAAAGTCATCGAGCAGAAAGGGTTTGCCTTTGTTGAGATGGAATCAAATCAGGAAGCGCAGGCAGCTCTTGATGCCCTGAACCTGACTGAGTATGAAGGGAGAACCATTCATATCGATGAAGCCAGACCTATGCAACCCCGACGGGACTTTGGAAGCGGCGGCGGTCGTTCCGGAGGAAGTGGAGGATTCGGGGGTCGTAGCGGTGGATTCGGCAGTGGCGGTTACGGTGGTGGTTCAGGTGGAAGCTCCGGAAGGGGCGGACATGGTGGTGGAAAAAGCAGCGGATACGGCAACAAAAGACAGCGATATTAAGCACCTCCTCATTCTTTTTTTTCCGGGTCTGCAAAGGTGGGTTATGTGTACTCTCAACCAGATTTTGAGTGAGACATTCAGTTCAGATAACTGTTTCTTTCATCTGGTTGACATATATGAGCCATGCAATACTCATACCCACCATTCAAAACCAAGTGGATAATCCTCCTCATAACGTTAGGATGCTGCTTCATCAGTAATTGTCAGGTGGCAACGGCAGCAGTGAATACCGGTTGGCAGCCGGTCAATATCACTTCCTGGGCACAGATAGATGTCCCCCCAGGATGGTCATACGGAGAAATCACCCGGGATCCTGTTAATCCTGAAACATCAACCCTTGAAGCCATTTCACCAGATAGGGCAACCAAACTCGTGTATGTCTTTGAACACAACTCCAATCCTATTTCAGCAGGCGAACTGTGCCGGACCCAGAACCGGTTCATGGATGACAAAGGATTCTGTCTCTGTCAGGCTAACCCATTATTCACCGAAACTGCAGAAAGCACTGTAGCAAAACAGACCTATATCAAAGGAGAAGAGGACGGTGCAGTCGTCTGTTCAGGTGCCTACCCGGGATGGGGCAGATATCAGTATGCACTCCTGATGAACGGGGCAAGTTCAGTCAGTAAGTACTATGACGATCTCCCTGATGATATTGCGGAACATATAAGGCCAATTGCTCAAACTAACACGACAGGATCTGCATAAGCAGGTCAAACCTTTTTTTGTAGAACTGATGAGAAAATGAATTGCATCAGCGAATAAGAGGAGAATCATTGAAAAACCTGCAATGCAGGGATCTATGCATCACAGGCATTATTGGTTGCAAAGGGAAGACCGACAATTACAGGACAGGAGTATAGAGCAGAGGAAGATTATACGGCACGGATGTAGGAGGACATGGCGGTATACTGATCTCTGATGATCCTGTCAGGAGTATTGAGGCAGTTGAGTGTGGTGTCCTGCAAGTCGCTCAGTCTCCCTGTGACATTATAAGATAGTCCGAAACACCGTATAAAGGATCTTGAAGAAACCATACTATCCTAGTTTCATACAAAAAGGAATCTAATTTATCACTCGATTTATAGTATTGACCATAAGATTAAGCATTAAGAATAATGGACACAAACTGACGGTTGCACCCAGTTTCAGATATCCGGATCCTGAAACCAGTTCCTGCCGCATTGAGAAGAGATAGCAAAAAGAGGTGGACATTGATTGTTGCAACCGGTTGCAACAATGCCTTTCCCAGAAGAGAAATTGCTTCATCGCTTACCATGACCGGAGATCGAAACCGGGATCGCGGCGGTGGGTCCGGGTGCTGACGCGGATTTGATCAAAAACTCCTGAACGTTCATATAGATTTCAACCCATGTACACAATACCACAAAATGACCATCTATACCGTATGTAAGACCAATGTAGTCAGTGTCTCCCCCCACACCAGCATCTCATTTGTCTCCGATCTCATGAAAGAGAAGAATATCGGATGCGTTATCATCACCGAAGACCATAAGCCGGTTGGAATAGTAACTGACCGGGATATTGCACTGAGGGGAACACTGAAAAGTGAAGAGAATACTACAACCCCGGTATCAACAATCATGACACCGGATGTCCAGACGATCCGAAAAGATACAGGTATATTTGATGCAGTTCAGGTTATGAAATCCTCGAAAGTCCGCAGACTCCCGGTTGTTGATATGGGTGGCAGGCTCGTCGGACTCATAACCGTTGATGATATCATCAGATTGCTTGCCCGTGAACTCGGAGAGATCGCGAGGGTGATCGGAAATGAAAGTCCCGAGATCTGATGCCTTGTGCTCAATCCACCTTTTCTTCTACTTATTTATCGACCGCATGTTCGAAGCGAATGCCCTACCCAGGACCTCCTAGGAAAAAGGGAGAGATGCTTATCCGGTTGATTCTGTACTCATGATCGGAACGAGATGATCAGAAACAGAAGGAGGCAGGGATTCATAATCCCTGGCAACTGCATCAGCTCCTTCCATTACCAGTACAAAGTGACCTACCCCCCATTCAGGATACACCAGGGTTCCGATCACTGCTGCATCGTCAGTTCCTCTCACATATGTCTGTCTGAAAAACGTATGATCTGCAGTCTCATCGCGGATTGGATCTTTGGTCTTACAGATTCGAAATCCAAGTCTGCTCATATATCCACTCTGATATTGTTGGATTTCATCTTCAGTCATCGGATTCGCGTTATGTTCCAGAATGTACGTGAGGCGTGAATCCGTATCAGGCGAGATTGCGGTAACTTTGGCTGTGTCAGGCTGGACAGTTTCATTTTTATCAACACTTACACTCCATCCAGCCGGGGTATCAGCCTGAACCCACGATCGTACTTCAACCGGCTGCCATGAATCTGCCACAACCGGGGAGAGATTGAACAGGAGAGTAAGGAACAACGTTGTAGTGATCAGATGAAACCAGGAGAACCGACGGGAAGCTCCCACTATAGATACAAAAGCGTTCAGAATCATGGATCAGTATTCTCTTTGGGAAAGTAAACCCCTTCTCTACTAACTCCCTAGACGAATCATACCATCCTGAGTATCAGTTATCTCCAACATCAGGGGATATCCTCATAACCAGACTTGTGACATCGGAAATCACCATCTCCAAATCAGCTCTTGACCATGATCAGATACCAACATCACTATCGAGAACATAGGTAGTTTGCAGATGCAAAAGGGGAACCAACTCATGCTCTCAGAAATATCAACCGACGGGACTATTCTTCTTTCAAAAGAACAATCCAAAGAGATCTGGATACTCGGGAATGCAGGGGCACAGAATGCAGCTGCAGCATTATCCACCCTGCTAAACCAGAAGGTAACCATTAGTCTACCCTCAATTCTCGTGGTAAAGTTGAGCAATCTCCAGGAACATATCGACGATACAATAGCAGCAATGGTCATTTTTCAGATAAAAGGACAGGTTTCAGCCGGAGGAACCCTTGTTCTTCATGTCCCTAAACAGTCAATATTGAGACTTTCTCATATCATGCTTGGCCAGCCTGAAGATGATCGTGAGATCGATGATATGGATAAAAGCATGTTGCATGAGATCGGCAACATCATGATGTCATCATATCTTGATGCCTGCGCCTCTCTGCTCTCAATTATTTTGCTTCCTTCACCACCGTCCATGGCCATCGATATGACTCATGCAGTCCTGGAATCGATCATTGCAACCCATGAGGTTGAGGATAATGCTGACCAGGTAATCTTCTTCAAAACAGAGATGTCCTGTGCTGAACAGGAGATTGATGCGGA
>NZ_JAJRBM010000390.1 GCF_028679455.1 Methanospirillum sp.
GGCCACAGCAGGTGTGTCACACCCGGTCTCTTTCCGAACCCGGAAGTTAAGACACCTCACGTGGATACTGGTACTGAGGTACGCGAGTCCTCGGGAACGTATCTTCGCTGCTATTGTTCTTATTCTAACGCTGATATAGTGTAGTTCGGTCAATCATGTTGGACTCTCACTCCATCGACTGGGGTTCAAATCCCCATATCAGCATATATCTTAATCGACCTCCGGTCGAATGCCAGGGGCTCACCTGAGATTTTAAATCCTCTGATTGGGCTTATTTTTAGGTTTTATCGGTAATTTGGTTAGACAAGATCTAGGGTATACACGCGGTTATGAAATATGCCCGTATTATACTTTATTTTTAATATCGTTCGCAATTATCGTTTTTATATGAGGTCGCTATTGATATGATTTGTTGAGATGAATTCTTAATGTCCAGTATAATAAAACTGGAATAGCGGCAAGATGTGGTGTCGATAACTTTGAAGGAAGAAATCGATAAATGGGGGTTTAACCATTCAAAAATAGGTAATTTATCCGGGAATCATGCCACTTGCTCTATATTAGACTTTGAAAATGAATTTCCAATTTCAAAAAATATTGCTTCCGTGATCAATATGTGAGAGTATTGTTTCAATTCTGTTTCTAACTTTAAGGCAGTTTGGTGCAATGCATCATCATTATTGATGATTGCCATAATAAATGATGTATCAAGGAATACACCTCTTTTAGTCACGCATCACCTTTTTTGGTGTCCCATATAGGTAATGATCATGTTCTAAAGATTGCTCTGGCGGGCCATGCACAGTTCCGGCATTTATATCAGAGTACCTTCCAGCGAATCAGAATGAACAACCCGATAGCAGAAAGACTGAGTGCAGTCCCCATTACAAACGGGAATGCATAGGGTGCCTCCTGCAGTGGAAGGTGTACATTCATCCCGTATATGCTGGCGATCATTGTGGGCAGGGCGATAAGGATGGTTACGCTGGTGAGCAGTTTCATCACCACATTGACGTTATTATTGATGATCGAGGCGAAGGTCCCGGTCATACCGGTGATAATCGAAGTATAGATATTTGCCATCTCAAGAGCCTGTTTGTTCTCAATCACCATCTCTTCATAGAGATCGTGCTCCTCATCAGTCATGTCCAGGACACTTTGGTATGAAAACTTCTCCACCATGAGAGAGTTGGATCTGAGAGAGGTTGTGAAGTAAACAAGGCTCTTTTGAAGGTTAAACAACCCGAGGAGTTGATCGTTGGTAGTTGAACGGTGAAGGTTCCGTTCAATAACTCCGGTCATCCGGTTGATCTCTTTTAGGTAACGCAAAAATCTGAGTGCAGTCCGGTAGCAGAGTTGCAGGACGAATCGTGTTCGCTGCCTGGTGTCGTGGTTTCTCACCCATCCTGACAGAAATTCTTCCATGACATCAACTTCAGTGAGGGTGACGGTAATCAGGAGATCCTGGGTGAGGATAATGCCTATTGGCAGGGTGATATAGGGGATTGCGGCCTCTTCAGGTTCACGTCGTGCTGATCTGATGAGAATCAGGGTATTTCCCTCGTCAACTTCAAACCGTGCCCGTTCATCGACATCAAGGGGGTCGGTCAGAAAGTCGATCGGCATGCCAAACTGGCCGACAAGATATGCGATCTCTTTCTCGGTTGGGTTGACGACTTTCACCCAGCACCCAGGCCTGAAGTCCTCAATTTCGGTGAGGCCCTCACTAGTGGTGATATACTGGGTGATCATGATAAGGTTCCTTAAAGAAATGAGTTATTAAGGGGTTAATACTCAGCTCAAGGAGAGAGAGTATCGGGAATCTGGGCCTCTCCATCGTTATGGGTATGGTAAAAAAATATCTATGCAGTAATCCGGTTAGTATCTGTTGATAGTCATCAGTCTGTACAGGTAGTTTTTATGGCGAGACTGGTACTTTGTTTGAGCAGGGATTATTTATCCACTGGAGTTCTTTCGAAGAAGGAAAATTTCTATGATCTTTGCTCCTCAATAGATTCATGAACCTTGAAGGAGAACTGTAACTAATTTGGTGGTGGGGAGTGACGAAGGAGCGAGGGCTATCCGAAGTTATCGGGTTTTTAATGATTGTAGCCCTGCTAACGATCCTTTTTTCGATGTACCTTCTGTATGTGGTTCCAATTCAGGGACGCGACGCAGAAATATCGCATCTTAAGTATATTACTCAAGAATTTATCGGGTTGAAGGCAGATATTGATGGATTAATTATTAATAACAAAATTAATCTCCCTATCGCAAGATCATTTGAACTAGGTACACTCTCTTCGGTTGGATCAGGATCTTTAAGCATTCTTCCGGTGAGTTCTTTTATTGAAGCATCAGGTATGCTGATGGTAAATGAACAGAATGATTTTCTCAAAGTGATGGTAAATGGGAGTATGGTTAACGTCTCTAGATATCCATCAATCGTTTACTCACACATATCCCCGATTCCTAATCCTGTGTGGGAATTTCAATGTAATTCGTCTGATAATTGTCCTTCAACTCCGGTGAATGTCACAATTTTTGATCGTATCTATAATATTACTACACAGGAACGAGCTTCAATAAACAATACATCAGTGAACATTGAAATAACCTATCCAAACAAGACTCCGTTTTTTGTGGGTAATGCCACATTTAATATTTCTGGTTATGAACCAAGATATGATCTTATTCTCCAGACCTTCTCTAATTCCACTCCTCCGGTTTTTCTTTTTCAGAAAACGCTAATAGAAAATGTTACTTTCCCATGCAATTTTACATA
>NZ_JAJRBM010000391.1 GCF_028679455.1 Methanospirillum sp.
GTTTACTCTCATTATACTAAGATCTTTCGGTATTTCTCTGGTTGTTCAGGCAAATAAGCGATTTTTTAGAAGAAATTACGATAAATCAGTTGGGAGCGCTGAGAGGGGCTGAATAGTTACGATTTTTGGTAACTATTCAGCCTTTCTCAGCGCCCCCAATCGATTCCCACTCTAAACCCTCCAAATATTGCCTTTTTAGTAACTATTCAGGCATCATTAAGACCTGTATGAGTCTCTGGCATCCATGGATTATTGTTAAACGCATCATTAATCGCCTCAATAACCCTTTCACCATTCTTCCTTATTGTTGAGATGTAACTTCTGATCAAAACTACTGCTTCAGCGTTTGCTCTGTCCCTGAACCCTCCGGAAATCTTCATTTTAACTTTCATCATCCGGATATCCCGCTCCGCGAGATTATTATCAAATGGAACACGAATGTGTTCAATAAATCGCAGGACACCGTCTTTATGTATGTCCAACCTTTCGAGCAGGTTTCTGGCAAAGCTCTTTTTCTTCCTTCCTCTCTTTCCGGCGATATGAACGGGGGGCGGATTCTCATCGAGTCCTGCTTGAATTAGTTCATCATATGAACTTTTGATGCTGTTCATCATAATCCGGGGTATGGGAATATCGTCCGTATGAAATATTTCCTTAAGACCCTTTGCCTGTATCAGTAATTCACTTAAAATATTAGGCCATTTCTGTTCTGTTTCTTCTTCTACCCGTTTAAGTTCTCGAAGAATATGGGCACAACAGAAACTGTGCGTACAGGAGTATGAAAGATATGGTTTCCAAAAATCGTGAACACTTATTCCCGTGTAGATTGGAAGAACTCCGATGTTATTGATCCCTTCAGTTCCTCTTTTCGTCTGAACTGAGTAAGAGGTTAGTCGAGATGAACTGGTGACATGAAGCCAATTGAGTTTTCCTTCAACTCTGATTCCTGTTTCATCGTTGTGGATTACGGATTCACATTTAAGAGCATTCTTAACCGATTCATGAAACAATATGAGTTTCTCTGACAATGTGCGAGTAATATTGACAATGGTTCCAGGACTGATGGAGATACCAAAGAGATCATAACAGGCCTCGGTTGCCCGTTCGTATGGGATAAACTGATAATGAACGAGATAACTCAAATAGGCCTTGATTCTTGATCCATATTGAACGGGTTGTGTAACCCCCTGGGGAAAGGTTCCTGATGTTTTTCCTCCACAATGGGTACAAATCTTTGTGATGGATTGGTGTTCGATGATCTCAATTGATGGGGGAGGAGGAAGGTCGAAAACTTGTCTTTTTTCAATTCCAATTATTGCTCCATTCTGAAGACTTCTTCCACAACAGGAACAAACTTCAGGAGAGTGAGTTTCGAGGTGATCAGGATTAGAACTCTGTTCCAGGGTTTTTCCTGTATGCCCGGGTTGACCTCCTGGTTTTTTCTGGGTTTTCTTACGAAGTGAGGTTGTACGGTTCTTATGGGTGTAACCGTCCGAGGAGGGGGGCTTGCCGCTATTACTGCTGTTGAGATTTAACCGGGATTCGAGTTCAGTTACTCTAGCTTCTAATTTATCGATTTTTTCGTGCAGATAGTAAATATATGCGACGATTTCAGGGGGGCAATCAGGAAATTTAGATTTGATCTCTTCAGGTATTTCCATTCCGATATAGGAACGTTTTCTCTCATCATACTAAGATCTTTCGGTAGTTTTCTGATTGTTTATGTAAAAAGGGTAACTATTCAGGCATGCTGAGAACATACAGGCACTATCATCCTGTCTTGCCCATAAGTTCTCAGCATGCCTGAATAGTTACCTTTTTTGTAATAGTCGTTCAGGTCTGATGCAGCAAGGTTTATCGCTGCTTCTATTCCTGGAGCGTATGACGCAGTGTCACCGCTCTCATCAATAATCGCTCCGATAACAATCTGTTTCTCGGCAGATACCGCAGAAACCAACAATATCCCGACAAGAATTAGTCCTAATAATCGATTCATATTAAATCCACTCTTTTTGAAATACCCTTTTTATGGAATTACAACTTCAGGGATGAGAGAGTATGTTCTGGAGTTATTTATTTTTGATGAAATTGTTATGAAGATACATCAGGGATCACCTCTCGTTATTCAATTAATATTGATATCCATGAGATTAAATCAATTTCATGTGCATTTTGCCGATATATGATTCCATTAGCCCCGAGAGACCCCTGGTGGGCTGGTGAGAAGAAATAATTGAGGATATCATGATTAACCAGGTCAGGGATACTCAAAATCGCAATGACTGCAGCAACCGCAAACACAGCGGTACAGTATACTCTGGTGAGTGCCGTCACTCCGATATTCTCCGAGTATGTGATGTTTAGAGTAGATCCCTAAAATCCTGGCAGAGTACAGGATATTCCTTTTCCAATCACCACCCTGAAGAGGCCAGGATAACTCTGACACACCAGGTTTCAATCCGGTCTGACCCTGGTCTACCCGTCTCGTGGGTATCGATTATCAGATACTCAGGTATCGGGATCTGTCAGGCATTCCCCCCCGTCACCCCTGATCAGCGATTCCGGGGAGATACCATGGTGAGTAGTCTTAAACACCTGACTGATACTTAAAATTCTTCATGAAATTCTTTATTCCACCCTCTGATGCAACCGTTGCGGTACCATTGGGGAGGGGGCTGTCTGCCACGTGGGAAGGAGTGTTGCTGGTGAGATTCAGATCTGACTGGTTGGTCTCATTTACGGATACATTTCCAGATTGAGAGATGTTTGTCACATTCACGGTCTCTTCCTCTGCATATGAGTTACCTACCAGACTAACCAGGAAAAGAGCGACCATAAGGGATATCAAAACGTTCTTTGTGATCATAGTATCAATACCAGTTCGAATATCATTCGTCAATATCATACAAGGCTTTTCTGATCTGAAACACTTCAGAATTCAGGGGATTCAGACCGAACCTGCCTACCTGAACCAAAAAGAGCTTGAATTTTCTGACTGATATTACGTTTGAAACCTGAAAGTCCCATGAGGCACCATAATTTCAAACCGTGCTCCTTCACCCGGGATTCCGGTCTCACAAATCGATAGCCCGGTGATTGAAAGAAGTTCTCTCGCCAGATATAGACCGATTCCGGTATTTTTCCCATATCCGTGCTTAAAGATACTCTCCTTCTCTTTTTCCTCAATACCGATCCCGTTATCTGAATAGATGATGACCAGGTTTTTATCCTGTTTTTGTGCACTAACCCGGATAGTAGAGATAGTGGTGCCATGCCTGATTGAATTTTCAAACAGGGTGGAAAAGACCTTCTGGATAATGGGATCTGCAAAAATTTCAATATCAGCAGAGATGGAGATTTCAACGGTGATCTCTCCCAAAAACAGATCAGATCTGGCTGCATCCACGATTGAGACAAGGTTTACCCACATGCTGGAAAGTGATCCGAAATCCTCATACTCCCTGGTAAATTCGATGGTATTTTTCAGAGTCTGGCCTGCCTGAAGAGCATTAGTAATATATTCCTGTTGGAATGGTGTCATATCCGTGCCGAGTATCAGATCCAGTGACACGGTGATGACATTCAAATCGTTGATAATGTCATGCCTTGTGATACCGGTCAGGATCTTGAGTTTTTGTAATGCTTCCAGCAGAGAATATTCAAGCCGTTTTCGTTCACTGATGTCACGAATAATGATGAGATCTGCAGGGGCACCATGATACGAGATCAATACTCCAATCGATTCAACGACAATAGTGGAGTGGTCAAATCGAAGCATATCGGTCTCAAACGCTCTGGGCAATGGTTCCCCTGCCAGTCTTTTGCGTATGACCTTTACGATTTTGTTATGATTTTCACGAGGGAACAGGGTCAGATAATCCTTTCCGATGAGTTCCTCAATCGTGTACCCGGTCATTCGTGCAAAAGCATCATTTAAAAACACCAGACGTAAGTCCTGAACAATAATAATTCCGTCCCTGGCCTGTTCAACAACACTCCGGTACTTCTCCTCACTCTCCTTCAGGGCGATCTCATGTTGTTTCCGCTCTGTTATATCCCGAATACTGCTGATAAGTAACGATTTCCCCTCCATGGTTAACAATTCAGCAGAAATCGATACAAACATGGCTCTTCCGGATTTTGAGTACACAACCGTTTCAAAGGATTTTACCGTGCCCTTTTTTTGTATCTGGTCAATAAAAATGTCTCTTGTCTCTGGTGTACTCCATATGCCGACTTCAAGCGTACTCTTTCCGATGAGTTCATCAGTAGTATATCCCATATTTCTGGATAATTGTTCGTTTACCTCAATAATTTTCCCGCTTTGGAGGTCTGAAATGACGATGGCATCAGGATCTAAAAGGAATAGTTTTGAATATTTTTTCTGGGATAACCGCAGGGCTTTCTCGGTCTCTTTGAGTTCAGTGATATCCCTGATTGATTCGATAGCCCCTATTACGTTTCCCTCTATATCGGTGAGGGGTGTTGCCATCCCCCAGAGCTCTGCTTTCTTCCCTTTTGGTCGTGCATTGGTTGTTTCAGCAACCAGCATCCTCCCCTCATAGTGAAGGGATGAGTATTTTTTCTGTATCTCCTCATCAGGGAGGAGAGACATATCAATAAGAATTGGTCTCCGCTCTCCGTAGAACGGAATAGCGTATTCATAGTTGCCTTTTCCCAACATCTCTTGTGCCAAAATCCCGGTCATCTCCTCCATACTCCGGTTCCATGCTATCACCTTCCCTTCTGTATCGATAGCAAAGGTAGCATCAGGTAAAAAGTTGATGATATCAGATTCACGGCGTTGTAAATCCAGGATCTTCTCTTCTGTCTTTTTCTGTTCGGTAATATCCTGAAAGATTCCAAGGATATACGCCTGCCCATCCAGTTCCAGGGTTGAACTGTAAATTTTGGTCGGGAAAATACTCTTATCTTTTCTTAAGGTGGGGATATCCTGGCATGATTCAAGATCTCCTGTTGCCATCTGATCAAATATCTCCCTGATACGGGGATAATCATCAGGGGGATGGATATCTTCAGTTTTCAGCCCGACAAGTTCTTGTCCGCTATATCCCAGCATCTGATGGATAGCCTTATTTGCAAACGAAAATTGCCTGGTTTTTGCATCTGCCAGGAGAATTCCGAAGGGAATGCTCTCAAGTAACGTCCGTATCCGTTGTTCTGAACTTAAAAGTGCTTCTTCAGCCTTTTTGCGCCCGGTGATATCGGTTGCAATCTCCATTCTTACGATTCGTCCGTCACTCCACCGGATGGCCCGGTCGCGACAGTCATACCATCTCCCGGTTATGCTGTTCTGAAATTCCCATTGGTACAATCCGGTTGGACCTTTTTCATCCACCAGACGGTGATTGGTGCAGTATGGACAGGGACTATTCTGGTCTTTTTGCAGGTAATGGTAGCACTTTTGTCCGGTATAAACCCCACAAATCGCTTTCAATCGCTTATTTGCATATAGCATTTCGTACGTGTCCATATCTGCAACATATATCAGGGAATCCATGCTGTCGAGAATGGCATAGAGCTGTGCCTGTACCTCTTCAATGAGTATCTCTTTCTTTTTATCAGAAGAACCGGATGTTTGAGCAGGAAGCAGATCTATCTGCTCTATCCCATCAGGTTTCCCGGACCCGGTATCTTTCCTGAGTGAAACGGTGATATCATAATGCTTCCTGATCATGTTCAGGACTTTTTCAGATTGTATCCACCGCTTATCCAGTTGAGTGACCAACTGATCAATCTGGTGTATTTCGTTGATGATAATCTCGCTCGTTTCTGAATCCTCAAGCATTGAGGCAATAGCCATAATAATTGCCAGCGGATTGCGGATCTCATCATTGAGAACCGACAAAATAGCCAGATTTTTTTGAATCTGCTCTAATGCTGTGTCTTTTTCATGCTCAAGCCTGTTCCTTTCGGTAATATCATACCCCTGGGCGATAGTGGCCAGGGGAGACTGACCATCAGGTGTGTACAGCGTAGCCGAATTCCAGAGCAGTGTCCTGATATCTCCATCACTGCGGACAACGTCGATTTCTGTTGTCTCCCACCGTACACCGTCCAGGGTGGTCTGCAGGAGTCTCATGGTCCGGTCAGCCTGATCCGCTGGAAACAGAACCCTGATCGACTTTCCCACCATCTCTTCTGCAGATCTGCCAATAAGAAGTTCAAAAGACCGGTTCATTCTTTTGATATGGAATGACGAATCCCAGATGATGATCGGGACATTTGCGAAGGTGATAAGGTTTTCAAGGTATTCGTTCGTCTCCCTGAGCGTATCCTTGGATTCTGTCAGGGCTGCATTCTGGGTTTTGAGTTCCTGCTCGGTCTGCACTAACTGGTCATAGGTTGCTCTGAGTTCTTCATTGCTCTCTCCAATTGTCGTGATAAGACGTTCACGTTCTTCCTCTGCCCTCTTTCGTTTGGTGATGTCCCTGACAACTGCCCAGAAGTACTGCAGGGTTCCCTCAACTTTATACGAGCCATAGGCCTGGAGTTCAACAGGGAAGATTTCTCCGTTTTTTCTGATATATTCCTTCTCAAATACTCCTGAGTACCCGCGAACAAACAGACGGTTCTTCCAGATCTCTTCCTGTTCCCACCGTCTCCATTTCTCCACGGTGATATCATAGAAACTTTCAAGATTCTTCAGTTCTTCAAGAGTATACCCGACAAGATCACAATATGCCTGGTTTGCATCGATGACATGTCCTGCCATATCAACCATGACAAACCCGTCAAAACTTCCTTCAAATATCTCCCGGTACCGTAGATCCTTTTCCTTAAGGGCAGTTTCGGCTATTTTTTGCTCGGTAATATCCTGGACGGTCCCCAGGGATGAGAGGGGCTTTCCTGAAGAGTCATACTTGGTTTCACACCGTTCCAGGACGTATTTTATCCTGCCGTCAGGCATCAGCAGACGGTGTTCTATCTGGTAGGGAGTTTTCTTTTGTAATGAATCAGAATATGCCTTATCTACTGCTTTACGGTCATCCGGATGGATAGCTTCTAAAAAAGCCTCGTATGATGCTCCGAATTGTAACGGATCGATCTCAAAGATCTCAAAGATAACATCAGACCATGTAAGATGGTTTGTTTGAATGTCTAGTTCCCAGCTCCCGATCTTTGCGACATGCTGTGCTTCATTCAGACGGCGTTCGCTCTTTTGTAAAACCTCTTCAAATCGCCTGCGTTCAGTGACATCCCTGCTCACTCCGATGAGAACATCCTGATTGTTCCATCTTCCCCTCGTAACTTTCGTATCTGCCTCGATGAGGGTTCCATCCTTTGAAAGGACCGGTATCGTGCTGATGTTTTCTGTTCCATCAAACAGTCTTTGCAGGAGCATACGTGCATCTTTGTACTTTTCAGGTTCGAGAAACCGGAACATAGTCTCACCGACGAGTTCGCCGGTTGAATACTGAAGTTTTTGCTCCACCGCATTATTGATGGAAACGATACGGCCTTCCTGGTCAAGGATAAAGACCATATCATCGATGGAGTGAAACAGGGTTCTGAAATTCTGTGCTGTCTCCTGTTTTTCTTCTTCGATTCGGATACGCTCGATCGCACTGCCCAGTTCCCTGCTTATTGAGGTGAGAGTCTCTCTTTCATTATTATCGATGAGATAGCGTCTCATACTGGCAATATTTAATACTCCGATAGCCTTTCCTTTAGAAATCAGGGGAAGGGTGGCTATTGAGAATAATCCGTATTTCTGTGAACGTTCCTGACTCACCTGGGCATAATTTTCGATAAAAAGAGGTTGGTTCCTGATAAACATCGTGTTATAAGGCTCTTGGTCGATTGAAACATGATCGACTTCAGCAATAAAACCGGGAGGGAGGTTTTGTGAATGGACAATATGGGCGGTCCGGGAATCAGGGTCAACGAAATAGATCCCTCCGGCATCAAAGTTGAGGAGCCGGATTGATTTTTCAAGAACCTTTTCCAGAAGGTCAGAAAGACCTTTTGCATTATTTACCTCTGATATGATCTCATTCAGGATGCCGAGCATTTCTGCCCGGTGAGTCAGCAATTCCAGTTCAGATTTAAGACCATTGACAGTAATTTCTGTCTGCTTTCTCTGTACTACCTGTCTGATGGTACGGGCAAGCTCAGGAAACCTGGACGCTGCATCTCCCTCGTTCCAGGGAACAATTTCGGCACCATTCCGATCTCCTTCAAGGATCTCTTCCTTATTTCCCGGGTCTGTCAGGAGGATGAACGGGATATTGCCTGACTGCTCTCTGACTGCCAGTAAAAAGGAGATCCCATCTATACCTGGTTTCCGGCTTACTGATACTATCGCATCAATTGGATACTGGTTCAGATAGGTAAGCCCTTCAGGTATCGTTGAACAGGTATGAACGGAAAACTCACCCTGCTGCGGTAGGATTTGTTTACACAAAAGGAGCCGCTCTGCGTTATCATCAGCGTAAACAATTGATATCATGGTTTTTTAATGGCAAATCCCTCTCACGGGATATCAATCCTGAACCGGTATCGGCTGTCCACCTGTCTAATCTGATCCGTATCGGATGATGGTAAACCCGATATTCATTGCTCTCGTAACGGGATTATGGGAGAGTGATAACCCAATGTATCCATGTCAGTATGTATATCTTTTCCATCTATGATTCTGACTCTTCATCAGGTTGAGTGGATACCTGTCTTAATACCCCGTATCCCGATTCATATCTGTGTAGAAGAATTTATCTGTCCTACCCTCTATGTATCAGATCGTAGGATGCGATCCCCTCGCTCATTTAAGGTACGTGAACCATTCGCAAAAATCTGGATCTACCTTTTTAGGGGAGAAATTTCGGTGCTCTGTATCTGAGGATAAGGTCATCGGGAATACCATAAGGATATGTATGTCTGCAGGAGAAAGTGAATCATCGTTGATCTCAGTCCTCTATGTGGACGATGAAGCAGACCTCCTTATGATCGGGAAAATTTTCCTGGAACGCTCCGGTCAGTTCAGGGTTGACACGGTTCCTTCTGCGAATACCGCTCTCTCTTCCTGTCGTATTCAGTCATACGACGCCATTGTTTCTGATTACCAGATGCCTGGGATGGATGGTATAGAATTTCTAAAAACAGTCAGGGAGCAGTTTGGCGACATTCCTTTTATTCTCTTCACGGGCCGGGGACGGGAAGAGGTGGTGATAGAAGCCATCAACAACGGTGCTGATTTCTATCTCCAGAAAGGAGGTGAACCAAAGTCGCAATTTGCAGAACTATCCCATAAAATCAGGCAGGCAGTGCGAAGAAAACAGGCAGAAGTGCTGGTCCGTGAGTCCGAAAAGCGGGTATCAGATATCATCAACTTCCTTCCCGATGGTACGTTTGCCATAAACCGGGAAGGTGAAGTGATCGCCTGGAACCGGGCTCTTGAAGAGATGACCGGGTTTTCAGCAGCCAGCCTTCTCGGGAAGAAACATGACGTATATAGAGCTGCTTTTTTTTCAGAAGACCGCCCGCTTCTCATAGACCTTATCGACAAACCCGATGAGATCATTCGAGACTATTATTCCTATTTTTACCGGGATGGATCATCTATCGCTGCCGAGTCGCAAACCCGCAAGCTGAATGGTGACCCGATTTTTGTGACCATTAAGGTCAACTGGTTATACAATCAGGAGGGTGAGATTACCGGAGCGATTGAATCAATCCGTGACATCACGTACCTGAAAAATACCGAGCGTGAACTGAAAAAAAGTGAGCAGCGGTACCGCTCGATCA
>NZ_JAJRBM010000392.1 GCF_028679455.1 Methanospirillum sp.
CTTCAAGTGCCCCGTCTATCAGTTCGTACACTGAGGATATCAAAAGATGGTAAGCTGTGCTTAACATGAAGCAGCAAACAATTACTGAACCGATTAGATCGAAATAGAGTACGTTTGGGTCGGAACGAAATAGCATGGAAAGAATGAGAATGACGATCACACTGACGTTTGCGAAGACTTTCACCCTGAACAGCCTCCATTGCGATTCCATAACCGGGGAGTGTTCTTTCTTTGATATCTGATGATTACAGTACAAAAAATAGCCGTTTACCCCGATAGAAAAGATACTCACTAACACCCCGTACCCAACTGTCCCGACTGGTGAAGGGTGTTGTACGCGGAGAACCATTCCGATCCCGATGATAAAACAGGAGATCAGGATTACCAGGGCCACTGTCAGGCTTGCAAGACTTTCCAGTTTCCCATATCCATACTGGTAAATATCATTTTTTCCCCGCGATGTTTTTTTCAGACTTCCGATCGAAAAAATGATTGACAGAATATCTGCACAACTTCGGAAGAGATCAGATATCTGGGTGAGTGATCCACCAGCCACCGTAGTGCATATTTTGAGGAGCAATATGATGATCTGACAACCAAGGGATGCTTGTAATGAATGTTGTTTCTCCCTCAATGTCTGTGGGACATCACAACCTGGTACTGGATCTCTCCCTTTGTTCCAGGCCATGATTTTCATATTCTAGATCTTCTGGCCCCGGTAAAGAAAGTTTTTATTTGGTTCCGGCAGATAGCATTCCCGGGAAGAGTTCTCTCTGTAACGGTACGGTTGATCGTGTGAATAATTTCCGTTCTCAAACGATATGGGTATTGAAAACCTATCAGTTAGAACCGGTCTGGATCAGTATCAATATCGATGATGACCGGTTTTTCCTGCTGCATACCCCATCTGACCGCACGGCCCAGATCCTCAGGTTCAGTCACCCGTTTCCCTTCTCCTCCGCACGATTTTGCATACATCGCGAAATCCGGATTCTTCAGGTCTGTTGCAAAATTTTCATAGTACTCTATCTTCTGCTCCACCCGGATCATCCCAAGTTCCTGGTTGTTGAGGATGATGACAACCATCGGGAGATCATACTTAACCGCGGTGACAAAGTCAGCCATTGCCATCGCAAATCCCCCATCGCCGGTGATACAGAAGACCGGACTGTCCGGATATGCCAGTTTGGCAGCAATCGCCCCGGGAAGTCCGAACCCCATCGTTGCCAGGTATCCTGACATGGCAAACCGCTGTTTCTTCATTTTGAAGTTTCTGCCAAACCACCAGCCGTTCTCTCCGACATCAACTGATATCAGGGCCTCATCGGGGATGACATCTGAAAGAACTTTCATGATGTACGGGGGGCGGATCGGTTTTGCTTTCGGATCCGCTTCCTGTTCCCGCTGGGCATCCCACGGCTCGATCACTGCTTTTACCCGTTTTGATGCGGTTGACCTGCCCCGCTGCCTGACTGTTGGGATGAGTCTGGTAAGCACTTCTCCGACATCACCATATACGGAGAGTGCCCGCGTCCCACGGCCGAGTTTGAGCGGATCTCTATCAACCTGAAGAATACGTAGGTTTTCAGGAATCCGGGTCATCTTCGAGAACCCGACCCCGAGCGTTACCAGGAGATCCGCCTGCTCAACCATCTCCCGGGCCTGCATGGACCCGACGGTCCCGAGTATCCCGGCATACTGTGGATGCCCGTCCGGGAGAATTCCTTTTGCCCTGAATGTGGAGAGTACCGGGGCATCGATTGCTTTTGAGAACGAGTGGACGAGATCGCTATAGGGATACGCTCCCCATCCGGCAAGGATTACCGGGTTCTCAGCAAGGTCGAGCATCGCTGCAGCACGGTCAAGGGTATCGGTATCCGGGGTGATCTTCATCGAGGGGATACAGCCATGGTAGGTGCAATCTACCCCTTCAAGGGGCTGCTTCTGGATATCGTTCGGGACCGATATCTGGGCTACTCCTGATCTGATTACCGCATGCTGGAGAGCGGTGGTCAGGATCCTGGTGGCCATCTTCCGGTCATAGATGGTGTTGTTGTACACGGTTATCGGTCTGAAGAATGCATCCTGATCGATCTCCTGAAATCCTCCCGGTCCGGTGTACTGCATGGCAACTTGCCCGTTCAGAGAGAGTACCGGTGTCCGGTCTTCCTTGGCATCATACAGTCCGGTTGCCAGGTTGGTGGCTCCAGGTCCGGCGATAGTTACACATGCCGCCATTTTGCCGGTGAACTTGTGATATGCTGACGCTGCAAGTGCTGCCTGTTCTTCATGACGAAACAGAATAAATCTGGCATCCTTGTTTTTGCGTATCGCATCGATGATTCCGAGTGAACTGGTGCCGGGAACACCGAAAAATTCGGTGATACCAAAACTGGTCAGTTGCTTCACCAGGACATCAGCAACCGTTGTTCCTTCTGTCTCCTTCTCATCAGGTACTGAAACAAAGGCCTGTTTTCCTGCCTTGCAGATCGGGCACTGCCAGGTATCAGGCAGATCAGCAAACCTGGTACCGGCCGGGGTATTGGTCTCTGATTCACCGGTCTCCTCGCTATAAATATATGAGCAGATAGAACAGCGCCATCTCCGGTACCGGCCAGTATTGGTGGGAGGTATCTCTGAACCGGGATGGGCCTGCGGTTTTCTTGCCATACTGTACAGATGATACTCATTCACACCTTAAAAAAGAGTTTGACCTGCGTGTCAGGGTGTGCTGATCAGATTACCATGATTGACCAGGTGTCAGTATCAGGAACTCTGAAGCATGATCAGAACTAACCTATCGATCATGGATCCGTCTCCTTCAAAGATCTTCTTCATTGATAAACTTCGCTGTTCCCATTGTAACAAACCGCTCATGGGGGAGGTTCTGATCGCGTCAAACGGACAGACCATCTGCCAGGAGTGTCACCAGAAATCATCAGCGAATAAGCCCTGAACTACTGATATTGTTCACAACTTTTTTTGGAATGGAATTGTTCTCCTGCTGATGGTGCGGTATCAAAGTTCTCTTCACTCTGATATTCCTCTCATGATAACTCAGCACTCATTACGATGATAGGTCAGGTTCGTGGATCAGCCTGACCCGCTGTGCTATTTCATACCCACAGATCACCAGCATCGTCTCCCCGAACTGCCGGTTCACTGCCAGGTCACCGGTATCCACGTAAAGGGCAGGGGTATGCTGGAGTTTGGCCGGGGTTGCAACGATGATCAACGCATTGATCCCGGTTTTGGCCAGGACTCTGCTGCTGATCTGCTGGTTTCCCCGTCCCAGAACAAATCCCTGTGCTCCTATCGGACTCAGGATGATCCTTACTTTCTCGTAGTCATCAAGCAGGTGCAGGATTGCATCTTCATTCAGATCAGTCCCGATGATTCTTCCCTGATAGAGGGCATCTACTCCGAGCAGGGTGGACTCAAGACCGAACTGGCTTGCGATTGCTCCGGTGGTTGAACCTGCCCCGATCAGGTAGAGGGTATCGGGCTGCATGATTGCGGTGATGAACGCGGCAATCTCCTCATACATCTGGGTTTCATCACCGAATGAGACCTCTTTACACGACTGGCATAACTCTGACACATATGGAATCCTGGCGATATCGTAGATCCGGGTTGTAAGGCGACCGGCACGGTACTGCTCCTCATCCACGTCCAGTACCTCTGCTTCGGTTAGACCTGCTCCGTCCAGGGTATTGAGCACCGCTGCTCCAGCCTCAGGAGTGGTTGCAAACACGCTAGAGTAGATCTTCACCCCTGCCGGGATACCCAGAATCGGGATTTCCTGCCCGGTGGCTGCATACACATTCCTGGCTGTTCCGTCACCACCACAGAAGACGATCAGCCGCACTCCCTCACGTATCATGATCTGACAGGCGACCTCGGTGTCGGCAGCAGCCGTCTCTGGTGATGACGGAGTATAGACAACCTGATACGAGGTGACTCCTGCCTCATTCAGTTCGTCTTCGCCCATAATTCCGGCAGCAGTAAGAAAAAAAAAGTTTCGTAGTTCCAGGCCGGAAAGGAACCGGAGAGCCCGGGACGGGGATACCGGTCTGGCACCAAGCAGTCGTGCCTGCTCAACACACCCGTCGGTCCCTTTCAGACCGACTGCACCGCCCATCCCGGCATACGGGTTTACTACAAACCCAATCCGGTTCATGCAATAATCGGGAGTTTCCTGAGTGATTCTGCGATCAGGTCTGCAGGATACTCGTAGTCTGGCAGGGTTCCTGCAAAGTATGATTCGTAACTCGTGAGGTCAAAGTGCCCGTGACCGGTGTTGTTAAAGAGGATTGTCTTCGTCTCTCCGGTCTTTTTGCACTCAAGTGCCTTGTCGATGGTAACCCTGATGGCATGGGCTGCTTCAGGAGCTGGAATGATGCCTTCCGTCCTGGCGAAAGTCACTGCTGCATCAAAGACCGCGTTCTGGTGGACCGCGGTTGCAGTTGCCAGATTATCAGCATGCACCTTTGATACCAGGGGTGCCATACCATGATACCGAAGACCTCCTGCGTGAATTGCAGGAGGAATAAAGTCATGACCAAGAGTGAACATCTTCAGCAGCGGGGTGAGACCTGCTACATCGCCGAAGTCGTAAACATAGAGTCCTTTCGTCAGCGTCGGGCAGGCCGCCGGTTCCACAGCGATGATCTCGGTGTTTGTCTTTCCGTCCAGGTTATCCTTAATGAACGGGAATGCGATTCCTGCAAAGTTGGACCCGCCACCTGCTGATCCAATCACGATGTCTGCAGTTGCATCGTCCATGGCAAGCTGCTTTTGTGCTTCCTGACCAATGATGGTCTGGTGGGTGCATACGTGGTTGAGTACACTGCCAAGCGAGTAGTTGGTGTTGCTATGAGTTGCTGCATCCTCGACCGCTTCAGAAATGGCAATCCCGAGACTGCCTGCGGTATCTGGATACTTCTCCCTGATTACCCGTCCTGCATTCGTGTCGGCCGATGGTGAAGCAACACAGTCAGCACCCCATACCTGCATCATCATCTTCCGGTATGGTTTCTGGTCGTAACTTCCCTTGACCATGTAAACCTTGCACTCCATATCAAAGAGTTGGGTTGCAAATGCAAGCGATGATCCCCACTGACCGGCCCCGGTCTCGGTGGCGATCCGTTCAATACCCTCTTTCATATTGTAGTACGCCTGGGCTATTGCGGTGTTTGGTTTGTGGGAACCAGGTGGGCTGACGC